>DASPVY010000310.1:0-8160 GCA_035622115.1 Candidatus Acidiferrales bacterium | reverse complement strand
CCGAGGGCAACGCCGACAATCTGCTCGCCGCTATCTTTTCCGGGCGCAATCGCGGCCCAGGCCATCTCGTCCACCTGAGTGGAGGGGTCGATGCCGGCGGACGTGAGAAACTGCTCAAACTGACGGAAGTTGCCGGGCAAGAGCTGGTCGCGCAACTGTGTGAACCACGGATGCTGGCGAGCCGCGCGGAGGTCGGCATAGGCGAATTCGCCGATGTCTTTCGGAAACATCCCGATCACGTCGGTGCTGAGATTTCCCGCTTGCGCCGTTGGCGTGAGTACGGGCGACGCCGTGATTACGGAGATGCTCACGATCGCGAATGCCGCGACGAACCGTTGGGTCCAGAGTCTCATCTTGTTTTCCTTCCGTCGTTTATTAGGCCGCCCGCTAGGATTTTTCCGCGCCAACGGCGCTTTCAGAAAATCGCGCTTCGAGCGACGCTGCTTCTGTGCGCAGCTTCGCGACGATATTGGCGTCCGCCCCGGCTTCGTTTAGGGAATCGAGATTGATGGCTACGTTTTCGAGCGCTCCGCGGACAGACGCGGCCGCCATCCATCGCCCCACTGCTATATCAGATAACATAGAAGCGGTTGATACACTTTCAAGTTGCCTCAGGCGTTCGTGAACAGCAACGGCCCTTCGAGCGACCTCCAAGGGAACTTCCGCAGCCCCCACGAGGGCCGAGCGAATGGCCGTCTGGCGTCGCGTGAGTTCATCGGCGGTGGCGTTCGGCAGCTTGTACGCCGCCATCACGGCATCGAAGGACGCGGCATCGCGATCGATCGCTTCAGCCAGCTCTTTTCCGGTGGTGCGAAGTTCCGAGAGAATCTCAGACAAGATTTCAACGAACGCTGCCTGGGATTTCTTTTTGCGCGAAAGGCCGGCGACCATCTGGCCGAGGCTTGCGGCGAGCGCACCCGCCAGCGCAGCCACCGATCCGCCGCCGGGAGTAGCCGTGGGAGCGGCGACGGCATCGAAGAAAGGCGCCGCAAGGGAAGCGAGTTTCCCAGCGGGATGGACCGGGGCTCCGGAAAGCGAAGCCGCCAGACGATTTTCCAGAACTTGCTCGGGCGAAAAATTTTCGAGCTGCAAGTAGAAATCGGCAGTCATTTCAATCGCCCGCTTAGGAATCAGCCCGACAATTTCGCTGCCGACGATGGAAACGCCGTAGCGTTCGGCTTCGCGTTTGACCATTTCGAAGACGCGATGGAGCGGCGCCTGCTCGAAGTCGGTCATGTTGATGGAGACCTGCGCGAGTTGCCGAGCCTTCAAATCGACGCCCATGGCCTTGACGTATCGCAGCCCGCCGCTCGAGAAGCGAATGGTTTTGGCGATGCGCTTGGCGATCTCGATATCGGGAGTGTTCAGATTGATGTTGTAGGCGATTAGAAATTTTCGCGCGCCCACGACAACCGCTCCCGCCGTCGGATGGAGGCTCGGATCGCCTATGTCGGGAACGCGATCCGGATTGCGCCGCACTTCCTCGAGCAAGCCTTCGAACTGGCCTCGGCGAATGTTTTCTAAATTCGTGCGTTCCGGCCGTTGCGCCGCAGCTTCGTAAAAATAGACCGGAATGCGATAGCGGTCCCAAATCGCGCGGCCAACCTTTTTCGCGAGCGCGACGCAATCTTCAATCGTGACGCCTTCGATGGGGATGAAAGGAACAACGTCCGTGGCGCCGAGGCGCGGATGCGCGCCCGAATGCTTGGTCAAGTCAATCAGCTCCAGAGCCTTGCCCACCCCACGAATGGCCGCTTCGGCGACGGGTTCGGGCTCGCCGGCAAGCGTGATGACGCTGCGATTGTGGTCCGCATCGCTTTCGCGGTCGAGGAGATAGACGCCATCCACTGCGCGCATCGCGGCGACAATGGCATCAACTTTCGCGAGATCGCGGCCTTCGGAGAAATTGGGAACGCACTCAATCAGCTGTTTCATCGGGCCAGATGCTTATTATGCAGCAATTCATCCGCTGTGAGCGGGCTCGCCGGATGCTGCTGCAAACAGAAGATTTCAATTTTCCTGGGAGCGATCAAAAACAATCCTGCCGCGCTTGATGACCAGGCTGCAGTGATTCACGCCGAAATAGTAAGGGATTTCGCGGTAGTCATCCACATCGAACGCGGAGAGATCGGCGAACTTGCCAACTTCGAGCGAACCGACGCGCGAGTGTCGCCGCAGCGCGTAGGCGCCATTGATGGTTGCGGCGGCAATGGCCTCGGCGGGGGTCATGCGAAGATTCGCGCAGGCAAGCGAGAGGATCATCTGCATGCTCGGCGTTGGGCTGGTGCCGGGATTGAAATCGGTCGCCAAAGCTACGGCAGCGCCGGCGTCAATCAATTCGCGCGCCGGTGCAACATGCGAAAGGCCGAGATGGAAGTCACAGCCGGGGAGCAGCGTGCACGCCACCTCGGAAGCGGCCAGGGCACGAATGTCGCTCCGATTGATCTTTTCGAGGTGGTCAGCGCTTGCCGCGTGCAACTGAATCGCGAGTCGCGCTGCCCCGGTCCGCGCAAGCTGATCGGCATGAATGCGCGGTGTCAAGGTGCTCTTGATCCCCGCCATCAGAATTCGCGCAGCCTGTGGGACCGTGAACGCGCCGCGATCGCAAAAGACGTCGCAAAACTGGGCGAGACCCGTGCGTCCGATGTAGGGAATCCAGATGCGTTCGAGCAGATCCACATAATCGTCGGCGCGGCCGCGATACTCGGGCGGGACGACATGTGCGCCCAGAAATGTACTGGCGATGTCGAGAAATTGCTCGAGTCGCAGTTCGCGGACGATCTCCAGCGATTTGATTTCGCTGGCGAAATCGAGGCCGTAACCGGTTTTGGCTTCGACCGTGGTGGTTCCGTGCGCCGCCATTTCGAGCAGGTGCGCGAGCGCCCGGGCTTTCAGGTCGTCCGGAGTGGCGCGACGAAGCTTGCGCACGCTGGATAGTATTCCGCCGCCGCGCTTGGCGATTTCTTCGTACGTGGCGCCGGCGATGCGCTGCTCGTAATCAGCCACGCGGCTGGCGGGAAAAATGAGATGGGTGTGCGAATCGACGAAGCCGGGGAGCACGACGCGTCCTGCAAGATCGATTTTCCTGGCGCGGCGGGACTGCGGAAGCCGCTCGATTTTATTTTGCGGACCAATCGCCTGGATTTCGCCCGCGCGAACGAGGATCGCGCCGTCTCGAAGGATGCCAAGTTCACCGAGGCTCCGTCCGCGACGAGGAGCGGGCCCGCGCAACGTGAGAAGCTGAGAGCAGCCAGTGATGAGCAGGTCGGGCACGATGCGGAGACAGAGTGTATATGTTCGAGGCGACGCTGACCAGAGCCTCGTTACGAGTCCCATTTTCTCAACGGCAGCGCCTCGTCGACAGCCGAATGGCGGGTGTGCGAACCGTGAAGGTCATCAAAAAACAATTGACTGACCACCAGTCAGTGGCGTACTGTTGGGCCAGAGCGTCGAAACATTGAAGCCTTCGAGCACAGCACCCATGCTTCAGTTCCTGCGCGCCGAACCGAAGCTGCCCAGTTTCATCGCCATTCGCGCGGCCGACGAGGTCGGTTCGCAAATGCTCAACGTTGCCATCGGCTGGTATGTCTACGCGGCGACTCGAAATCCCATGAGCCTCGCCTACGTGGGCCTGGCGCAGTTTGTACCCAATGTCGGAATGGTTCTCATCGCGGGGCACGTGGCCGACCGATTCGACAGGGCCAAAGTGATCCGGATTTCATTTCTCGTGCAAACGATTTGCGTCGGGATCTTCGGCGCCTGGGTCGCCTCAAGAGTCCCGTCGGTGGGGCCGGTGTATTTGCTCCTATTCGTCATGGGCTCGGCGCGCTCTCTCTGTTTTCCTGCGATGGCGGCGCTGCTGCCGAATTTGGTGAAGAGTGAGAATTTCCCGCGCGGAGTAGCCATCAGTTCCTCAATCATCCAAATTTGTGCAATTGCCGGGCCCGCTGTCGGGGGACTGATCTACGCGGTCAACGGCCCGGCCGTTTTCGTGGTGGTTTCGTGCCTTTATCTTTTTGCGACGGTGAGTACACGCTGGCTCTCGGGCGCAGCAAGGCCGGCTGAAGAAATGCAGAGCCCGATCAGCGAGAAAAGCGTCCTCGCCGGCGTGCGCTACGTTCGGGCGCACCGGCTGCTGCTCGGCCTCATCTCGCTGGATCTGTTTGCGGTTTTGCTAGGCGGCGTGACTGCACTGCTGCCAATTTACGCGCGGGACATTCTCATTGTCGGCCCGATCGGTCTCGGATGGCTTCGAGCGGCGCCGGGCGTGGGCGCCGCGGTGATCGGACTGGTTCTGGCACATCGCACGATCGAGCACAACGCCGGGAAACGGATGCTCGCATGCGTCGCCGGATTTGGAGTTGCCACCGCGGTTTTCGCGATTTCGAAAAACATGTGGCTTTCACTGGCGGCGTTGATGGGGGCCGGCGGGTTCGACATGGTGAGCGTGGTCATCCGGCAAACCCTGCTGCAAACTTCGACGCCGGACAATATGCGCGGAAGAGTGAGCGCGGTCAGTTGGGTGTTCATTGGCGCATCCAGCGAACTGGGCGAATTCGAATCCGGGGCGACCGCCGCGTTGTTTGGCACCGTTCCCGCCGCTTTGATCGGCGGGTTGGGAACGCTGGTGGTCGTGGCCCTGTGGGCGGTCATATTTCCTGAATTGCGCGGCACGGACGAGCTGGCGGCGCCGGAGACGAGCCGCGATGCATAACAACTCGAAATCGCGTCCGCGGACGAAGCCTCCCGAAGTGCGCCGCGACGAGCTCATAACTGCCGCGCGGTCGCTGTTTCTTCGCCATGGTGTTGGACCGACAACGATCGAGCAAATTACATCAGGCGCCGACGTCGCGAAAGGCACGTTCTATCTTTATTTCTCTTCCAAAGACGACATTCTGAGTGCGCTTCGGGAGCGCTTCGCGCAAACGATTCTGACGAAAATCAAGACGGCGATTGCCAAGAGAAGGGAAGAAGATTGGAAAGGGAAATTGGAAGCGTGGGCCGCAGCCGGCACGTCGGGCTACCTCGGTGCAAACCGGCTGCACGATGTTCTTTTCTACGCGTCGCATCCTCGCTCGCGGAAAGGCCTGGTCAACAATATCGTGATCGACCATTTGGCAGAGCTGCTTCAGGCGGGCGCTAAGGCGGGAGCGTGGACGATCGAAGACGCGCGCTCTACTTCCGTGTTTCTGTTTAGCGGGCTGCACGGGCTTGTGGACGCCGCGCACAACCACCAGAATGCCGTCGTCAGGCGAGTTGGCCTGACGCGAACGCTCACGCGCCTCTGTTTTCGCGCACTTGGACTCGCACCCCGCTGAGCGCACCGATTAGCGTTCAACGAATGACTTAAGGCGCGCCAATGCCTGATCCCACTCTTCGGAGACGCGATCGAGATATTTCCTCAGCTCGTGGATGGGCTCGGGATCGAATTCAAAGAGGCTCTTCCGGCCGCGTCGAATGCAGTGAACGATTTCGACGCTCTCGAGCACGCGAAGGTGCTTAGTGACGGCTTGTCGAGTCAGCATCGTGCCCTCCGTCAGCCGGGAGATCGACTGCGGGCTGCCGACGGAGAGCCTGGCCACGAGTGCAAGACGCGTTTCGTCCCCGAGCGCCGCGAAGATGGGCGCGTGAGCGCGCCATTTCGCAGCGCCGCTACTTTTGCGCGACATGGCGTTCAATGTTCTTCATCTGTTGTGTCCAACCGCCATCGTTGCCGCGGAACGCTTCGTCGCGGCGATCCGCCGGAATCTTGTCGAACCCAGATTCGGTAAGGACGAGCAGCGTGCCGGTGTTCGTTTTTTCGAGCCTGAATTCGACGAGAGTTGGCGTCTCTTTCGAATAATCCTTTTTGGCGTCAATTGCGCACGGGTGCCAAGTGAAAGAGAACAAACGCTCCGGCTCCATCTTTTGCACGACAGCCTCCAACACGAGGTGTTCGTAGCCGGGGTGGGTAATGCGGCCGCGCGAAGCCTGGCCCGGTACGAACGGGCTCTCCAGGTTTACGCCGAACCATTCGCCAAATTCGCGATAATCCGTCAGGGCGCGCCAGACACGGGAGACCGGCGCCTTGAGTTCAATTCGTTTTTCGATGCGATTATCCATATTAGGCAACCTCCGAGTTGCATATTAACGCGGCTCGCGCCGAAAAGGCAACCGAATTGTTGCTCTTTCGCTCGCCCTTTCTTTGGTTGCGCGTTCGATTTGCCCTATCATGACCCGCGGATTCATGCGAGGTGCAATGGTGAAGAGATACGGATGGACATGCGCGGCAGTAATCTCGCTGAGCTTCGGGCTGATTGCAACGTGGGCCGCGGCGACGGACGCCGGAAATCCCAGCGGCGTTGCGCCGTACGACGTCGTAATTCGCAACGGCAGGATCATCGATGGCACGGGTTCGCCGTGGTATTCGGCGGATGTGGCCATTCGCGATGGGCGCATCGCCGCGATCGGGCGGCTGGGCGGCGTCCCGGCGAAGCGCACGATCGACGCGCGCGGGAGGGTGATCGCGCCCGGATTCATCGACATGCTCGGCCAATCGGAAGTGACGATTCTCGTCGATCCGCGCGTGCCTTCGAAAATCTGTCAGGGCATCACGACCGAGATTACGGGGGAAGGCAATTCCATCGCGCCGCAAACCGATGCCACCTTGAAGGGCGACAGCTTGGTTTTCGAGCATTATCACATCACGCCCGACTGGAAATCGTTCAATGAGTATTTCGCGCGCCTGGAAAAGCAGGGAATCGGAATCAACCTGGCGAGCTATGTTGGCGCGACACAAGTGCGGCGCGTGGTGCTCGGTGACGGAGACCGCCAGCCGAATGCGGCGGAACTCGAGCAGATGCGGGCGCTGGTCCGGCAGGGCATGAAAGAAGGCGCGATGGGGCTCTCGACGGCGCTCGAATACGCGCCCGCTCCCTATGCCAAGACGGAGGAATTGATCGCGCTCGCGTCCGAAGCCGCGAAGTATGGCGGAATCTATGCGACGCACATGCGCAGCGAAGGCGACGCCATCATGGATTCGCTGGAAGAAACGGCGCGGATCGGGCGCGAGGCGAAAATTCCGGTGGAGATTTGGCATATCAAAACGGCGGGAAAAGCGAATTGGGGCCGGATGCCGGAGGTGGTGCGGTTTATCGAGCAGGCGCGCGCGTCGGGGCTCGACATTTCGGCGAACACCTACGCGTACACGGCGTGGTCGAATTCGTTTTCGGCGTTCATTCCGCCCTGGGCTCACGATGGCGGCGAGACGAAACTGGTGGAACGGCTCAAAGATCCTGCCATCCGCGAGCGCATCAAGCGCGAAATGGATGAGCCAACGAAAACATGGGACAACGAGTGGCAGGAAATTCCAGGTCCGGAAGCGATTCTGATTTCGGCCGTCCACAATCCGAAGCTATTGCCGCTGCAAGGGAAGACCGTCGCTGAAATCGCGAAGATGTGGGGCAAAGATCCGAAGGATACGATTTTCGATATTCTAATCCAGGACGACGCCTACACGTACGTGTGCGTCTTCGGGATGCAGGAATCGGATGTGGCGCTGGCGTTGAAGCAGCCGTGGGTATCGATCGTGAACGATTCTGAGGGTACGTCGCCCGAAGGGATTCTCGGGCAGGATCACCCGCATCCCCGCGCTTACGGCACGTTTCCGCGGATTCTGAGGAAATACGTCCGAGAAGAAAAGCTACTGACGCTGCCGGACGCGATCCGCAAATTCAGCGCGCTGCCGGCGCAGAAAATGGGGCTGACGGATCGCGGAGTACTGAAGGAAGGGATGTGGGCGGACGTCGTGGTGTTCGATCCGGAGACGGTGCACGATGTCGCGACGTTCGACAATCCCAATCAGTTCTCCGTGGGCATGGACTACGTGCTGGTGAATGGCGTGCCCGTGATTGACGATGGGAAAATGACCGGCGAGCGGCCGGGCAAAGTGCTTCGCGGACCGGGCTACCGCCGTGAAAACTGATCCAGGCGCGCCAGCCGACTAGCGGATTTTTCGCCGCAGAATATCGGCTAGGCGCCTGCGGCTTTTCCCTGAAATCGAGGCGCGAATTCTTCCGTGGCGAAAGTTTCGATTGAAGTCGGCGTCGTATTTTCAGCGGACCGCGCTTCGAGTGGTTTCATCCACCCATCGTTCATGGACTCGAGCATCTCGACGAGTTC
>DASPVY010000309.1:0-3452 GCA_035622115.1 Candidatus Acidiferrales bacterium | reverse complement strand
GTAAGGCTCGAGCGAGCCGCGGCGATTTAGAAACGCTTCGACAACCGCGAATTCATCCGGGGTCAAGTTCTCGGCGCCGAATTTCGGGGCGGCGGAGTTGGCCGGCGATTGCCAGAGCGGGCGAATGTCCTGAAGCTCGCGCTCGTGAATGACAATCGTGCCGGCGACAAAATCGCCGAGGCGTTTGTTTTCTTTGCTGAGCAAAACGCTCACCATCCCGATGGCGTACAGAAATCCGGGTTGGCTATCCACGATTCGCATCAAGTTTCTTGCGACGGACTCGGCAGGGGTAATCGGACGGCCGGAATCCTTGATCACTCGAATGTGAGCGAGGAGCTTGCCGGGCGTCTGGCCGTTCCACACGGCTTCGAAGACAGCGAAGTAGCCGAAATAAAGCGCGAAGATGAGAAATATCAGTAGCGCCGCGGTCCAGGTGGAGCCGATCCCACCGGGAAAGACTCCCGTTATCAGGAGCACGCCCGCAAGGATGATAATTGTCGCAGCGACAACCTGGATCAACAGGTCGAATCCGAGCGCGAGAAAGCGGCTGCCGATGCCGGCAATCGCAAATTCGAGCGCCGTTTGCTCCGGAGTTTCGATGGTAAGCTTGTCCGCATAGGGGTTTTGTGGCGGAGAAGTTGGCGGCGGCAGCGACATGATCTCCACACGCTGGCTCGAAAAGCGAAAGCCGTACTGGTCGAGGCTCGAGCAACTCGTGAGCCGGTCGAAAACGGGCGGAGTTTCATCTCTCGACCATCACGAACTGCAGGAACTGGGACTGTTGTACAGGCAGACCGCGTCCGACCTTGCGACTGTGCGCGAGGATATCACGAGTCCTCAGCTGGCCGCGTACTTGAATCAACTGCTGGGACGCGCGCACAACCTCATTTACATGGGACACCGGCCGAAAATCAGCGGCCTGGTGAAGTTTTATTCGCAGACCTATCCTCGAATTTTCCGCGAGACGCTGCCGGAGACGGCGCTGGCGTTTGCAATTTTCGCGGTGACGGCGATTGCCGCGTGGGCCATCACGATTCACGATCCCGCGTTCGCGCACCGCCTGCTCGGGCCGAAAATGATGGAAACGATCGAACGGCGGGAGATGTGGACGCATTCGATTGTGGCGATCAAGCCGCTGGCCGCTTCCGGAATCATGACCAACAATCTGACGGTCGCGTTTGCGGCGTTCGCTTACGGAGTCACGGCGGGCATCGGAACGATTTGGATGATGGCGCTGAACGGACTTTTGATCGGTGTGATCGGGGCGGCAACGTGGAAAGCGGGAATGGCCGGGCAACTCTGGAGCTTCGTCGCGCCGCATGGCGTGCTGGAACTTCCGGCGATTTTCATCGCGGGTGGCGCAGGCCTGGCAATTGCGCGCGGAATGCTGTTTCCGGGATTGCTGCCGCGGCGCGAGTCATTGGCACGAGCGGGAGGGCGCGCGGCGCGGCTGCTTTTAGGGACAATTCCGATGCTCATTGTTGCGGGAGTGATTGAGGCGTTCCTTTCGCCTTCAGAGATCCCGGCGTGGATGAAATATTTGTTCGCCGCCGTCATGTTCGCCGCCTTGATAACCTACTTGAGTTTTTCGCGGCGCGCGGCCGAAGAAAAAACGTGAGGCTCACGGAAAGCTAGAGAAGGCTGCGCTCTTTGATATCAAGATACTGATTGACGAGAGATGTGGCGAGAACATTGGGCATAAGTTCGACGGCCAGGACGCCACTCTGCCGCAACCCGCGCAGCAGGACATCGCGGCGATGCGAAATTTCGAGCGCGGCGACATGGCGGTACATATCTTCCTGCGACGCAGGCGTGGAGCGGGCAACGGCGGTGAGGTCGGGCTGGCCCATGGCGGCAAAAAGCACCAGATGCCGCAAAGTCATGTGGGTCGCGTATTCGATCACTTCTGGAATCGCGGGAGTTTCCGCAAAATCAGTAATCCAGACGACGAGGCTGCGGCGCTTTTGGATCCCGAGCAGTGTATGCACCGCGCGGCCATGGTCGGCCTCGGCGACTTCGCCGCGCACCAGCGCGAGCGATTCAACGATCGCGCGGACGTGGCGCTGCCCGCGGCCCGCGTTGACGTTTTGCTGGATCCGGCGGCCATAGGCGAGCAAGCCGACGCGATCGCCGCAATGCAGAGCGACTTGCGCGAGTGAGAGCGCGGCATTCACCGCATAATCGAGCTTCGAAATCCGCAGTGCGCGCCCTGGCTCTTCCACTTGCGCACGAAGCAGCCGTCCGGCATCGAGAACCAGCCAGACGATTTGGCTGCGCTCGATTTCGAAGATGCGAGTGACGAGGCGATTTCGCCGGGCCGTAGCGGTCCAGGAGATGTCGCGGATATCGTCGCCATCGCGATATTCGCGTAGAGAATCGAATTCCCGGCCAAGGCCTCGCTGGCGGCGACGGCGCCGCTCCATTTCAACCTGGCGGCTACGAATCAAATACAGCGTGTGCTGCTTGGCCTCTTCGATATTGGGAAGCACGCGAACCACTTGTGCGGTGTCTGCGACGGCCCAGCGTTCGGCCAATTGCATCGCGCTCTGATATCGAATGAACGTCCCGCCGAGGCGCGCGTCGCCGCGTTCTGAAGGGAGAATCGGGTACTGAGCCTGCGTCGCGCCGGGTCGAACGCGAAGTTCGAGAACTGCAGGCTCGAGGCGCAGCGCGAGCGGCGTTTCGTCCGTGACGCGCGCGTGAATCACGATTCTTCCCGCATTTCGAACTTCGACCGTGACGGAATTCGCGCACGCGAGCGCGGGACGCGTTTTCCAGATGCGGCGGATTTCAATGTCAGAAGGCCCCGGGAGCCGAAGCAAGTCCCAGAGCCACGCCGCCAGAATGACGCCGTTCCAGAGAAACATCGCGGCGATGAGCCGAGGAAACCACCACGCGGGAACAAGCCAGCCCAAGCCGAGCAATAACCAGACAAAAAATCGAGAGCCGAACCCAAAGGGAATTCGTCCGAGCGGACGGGCGCGGGCGGCCGCGACTGGCGGAATCAGGCGAGTTTCGTCCACTACTTCGGCACCTCGACGGCAGCGAGAAGATCAGCGACTACTTGATCGGCGGTCAAGCCTTCGAGGTCGGCTTCCGGCTTCAGCAAAATACGATGACGAAGGACGGCCGGGGCGGCAGCCTTGATGTCGTCGGGGATCAAAAAGTCGCGGCCTTCGATTCCGGCAAGCGCGCGCGCGACGAAGAAAAGTCCGATGGCCGCGCGAGGACTCGCGCCGAGCGTCAGCGCGGGCCAATCTCGCGTCCGGCGAACCAGCGTGACCAGATATTTGTAGAGCGTGGGTTCAACTGTCACCGTTTCGATTTCCTGCCTCGCGGCGCCAAGCCATGAGGAATCGATTGGCGTGATCGAGATCGATTCGAAGCGGCGCGAATCGAATCCGTTTTTCCATCGCTCGAGGATTTCGCCTTCTTCTTTCTCTGAAGGATAT
>DASPVY010000308.1:0-3777 GCA_035622115.1 Candidatus Acidiferrales bacterium | reverse complement strand
TGCGTGGGCCGCGTCGAGGGCGTCGGCCACCTGCACCCCGACGTCGAGCAACTCGTCAATGGGCATCGCACGACTGCCGATGTGCTGGCGGAGCGGCTCACCTTCGAGCAACTCCATGACGATGAAAGAGCGGCCTTCCTGTTCGTCAATCTCGTGGATGGTGCAGATGTTGGGATGATTCAACGCTGATGCGGCGCGCGCCTCACGCTGAAATCTTTCGAGAGCCTTCCCATCCTTGGCCAGTTCGTCGGGAAGGAATTTCAGGGCGACGTTCCGGCCGAGGCGCAGGTCCTCGGCCTTGTACACCACACCCATCCCGCCGCCACCAAGTTTTTCAAGGACGCGGTAATGCGAGATGGTCTTGCCAATCATGGCTGTTACCGCGTCCATGGTGACGGATGATAGGCTGCGCTGCAGGACAAGTCAACGAACGCGCCGGGCTTCATGCGGCCGGCAACTCCTGCCCACTTGCGGCGCATTCTCATGTGAGCGCGTGCCTGAGGCGCCGGGCGCCAACTCAGTTTTTGCGCCGCAGCTGTTGAAAAATAAAGCGCTCTATTGAAAATTCAACACTAGAAATTCGACGCTTCGGCCGACGCTAAAACCTGCAATCGCCGGATGTCCTTCCTTTTCTTGATCATCCCGCCGGCAGCTTTGCGGCGCGATTTGGCACTCCCTGTGCACTACTTGCAAGTGTCGCCCATAAGGGCAAGCCAAGTGAGGAGGTCGACGAAAATGAAAAAGACCCGAGTAA
This sequence comes from Candidatus Acidiferrales bacterium, assembly GCA_035622115.1. GTDB lineage: Bacteria > Acidobacteriota > Terriglobia > Acidiferrales > UBA7541 > Palsa-147. Next base: position 3,023 of record DASPVY010000308.1, on the reverse strand, counting down.
GAAAGAGTTCAAAGCTCCAGCCGGCCAAGAAAAGCAGCAAGCTCAGGACCTTGACCCTGAGGATCGAGCCCGTTAAGGGCTTCGGTAAGTAACGATTTCTTGCCCCTAAACCTGCGGGGTCGAAACTGCAGGGAAATTCGAAGGGTTGCCACGACTTCCCTGGCAACCCTTCTTTATTTTTGCACTGTTCACCGAGAGATTGCACCCAGCACACGCGTCATAAGCCAGCTTTGCCGCGAGTTCTCATCGAGGACAAATCGACCTAACATCGTTGCTCTGGCAAGCAAGGCTCAGGGGTTTTTGGTCGTAGGATTTGTCTGACTGACGCTGCCCTTAACTAGGTCCGTCTTGATCTGGGTCTTCTGGCTCGCCACAAGGCTGAGGTCAGTCTCGAACGGTTGATACCCGGCCAGGGCAATCTTGATGTGGTGTTTTCCGGGACTGACTAACATCCCTCGTCCCACCCCGCCGAACTCGCCGGCATGACCCACAAACGCATCGTCTACGAAGACTGCCGCGCGGTCTGGCGTAACCTCGAGCTTAACTTCGGCGGTCACTTGAGAGTAGTGAACTCGTGGATCTGTATCCAGCCTTACCTTGACTATCGACATTTTGCTGGGTTCGATCATCACTTTTAGAGTGAGGTCTTTGTAGCCGGCCAAGCGCAGGGAAATATCATGCTCACCGGGCAAAAGCGATACTGTGTTTTCGTCCTTGAGTTCGTCGACGTAACCTACGTACTGACCGTCAATCCAGACGCCGGCGCTCCTTTCCGCCTTGGTGGCGGGGGTAAACGTCAATTGTCCCTGAACTTGATTCTGTGCGTCCGCGTTAGCGAGCAGAAAGAAAAAGACAGGAAATACGAAAACCCAGAACTTACATATCCTGAATACAGTCATACGCGGTACTCCGCATTGTAGGAATCTTCCTTGCGCTCTCCGACATGTCCAAAAGCGAGCCGGTGTGCCGATTTCCGAATGCATTTAACCATAATTCGCTGCTGGGACATCGAGAATTTCGGCGCCGAGGCCCTCGCTACTCGCGATAAACGACGCCGGCCTTCATAACGAATGTTACTTTCTGCAGAGCGCTGACGTCGTCGAGCGGATTTCCGGGAACGGCTACAATATCGGCAGCATAGCCCGCCTTCAACTCACCGATCTCCTTATCCCAGCCCAATAGTTTTGCGCCGTTAATCGTGCCCGCCTGAATCGCAGCCAGTGGCGACATTCCGAATTTCACCATCAGCACGAATTCGCGCGCCTGCGTTCCGTGCGGGAATGGGCCTACATCGGAGCCCATTGCGATTGGCACGCCCGCGGCGAGCTGTTTCTTGAATTCTCGAGCGTGAAGTTCCAGCATGCCGTGCTCGCGCGCAGCAGCCTCGGGGGTGGCCGCGTGATCGGCGAAATACTCTGCGATCGTGAATGTGGGAACCGCAAAGATCTGCTTTTCGTGCATGATGCGCATCGTTTCATCACTCAGCTGATAGGCATGGTCGTTGGATTCCACGCCCGCTTGCGCGGCGTACAGCGTGCCGGGTTCGCCCGTCGCATGCACGGCGACGCGATGCCCAGTCCGCGCAGCTTCCTTCACCGCTGCGGCAAGCTCTTCCTCCGAGTACTGATAGGGAGTCGAAAGCCTCCCATCGACGAGCGAGTCCTCGCCAGTTTCGTAGATCTTAATGAAGTCCGCGCCTTCCTTAATCTGTTCGCGAATCACCGTGACGAGCTCGGTGGCGCTGTTCGCATAGGTCGCATTCGGAAGAACGTGCTGCGCCGGGTTATAGCCGATGGCATCTTCGTGTCCACCGAGTATATTTACGGCGTTCCCGCTGATGCGCAGCCGCGGGCCGGGAATTTGACCCTGATTGATCGCGTTGCGAACGGCAGTGTCAGCCGACCCCGCCCCTTCAGTGCCCATGTCGCGCTCGGCTGTGAATCCAGCCATCAGATCGTCGCGCGCCGCAAGCGTCGCCATGATCGTGCGCTGTGGAACGGACTCTTCGATGGTTTGCAAATCTTCCGCGCCAGGATGCAGGAAGAGATGAACGTGCGCGTCGATCAGGCCCGGCAAAAGGGTGGTGTCGCCGAGGTCGATGACTTCGGCGCCCGCCGGACGCGCTACTTTCTCGCCGACTTCGGAAATTCTCTCGCCGGTGACCAATACTTCGCCAGGCGCGATGATCTTCCCGGATTCGACATTCAGTAGTCGAGCCGCGTGAAGAACGATTGCATGGCCTGCCGCTGCGGATTTCGGCAAAGAGGATTGCGCCCAGAGTGGCGCAGCGAGAAGAATCGCGACGGCAGCGCGTGTGATGCAACGCGAGAAGTTCATAATGGCTGTGATACTAGCACGCGCCGCGCAAATCGTGCGAGCGCCGGCCCGGCTGGCTCAGTTGGTCATCGAATGCTCACCGCGAAACTCGCAGCGCCGATCCACCCGGCCTGTGCTTGAATACGGAAGATGCTATCGCGCACAACATTTCTGACCGTGGCAGCGCCGGCGTTCCGATTCATCGCGACGCTTTCGATCTTCTTCGTCCTCGCGTCGCCGCCGGCGCCGGCGCAGAAAAAGCGAAGTTCGGTCGAACAGACGCCGGCTCGTGCCTGGGTCAAGCAGGAATGCTCGCAAGGCGTCGAGCTTCGTCTGACTTCCGTCGATCCGCGGCAGGGCAGCCTGCAATTGGTTGAAATAACTGGTGCACTTCCGCTCGGTGATGTAACCGGCCAGTGGGACGGCAACGAAGTTCCGTTCTGGAAGCACGAACCCACCGCGAACAAAGACCTCGATGAATGGAGCGCGCTGCTTGGAATCGATCTCGATCACGCCACCGGCACTGGAAATTTCACCATTTCCCTAAAGACCACCAGCGGAGAAATCTCCACCTGCACCGTGAATCTCACCGTCAAGCCGGGTCAATTTGCAATTGAAGCTTTGAAAGTTGCCCCGCAATTTGTCGAACCCAATCCCGAGCAACTGGCGCGTGCGCAAGCGGAACAACAGCATTTGCGCCAGATTTA
>DASPVY010000307.1:0-4350 GCA_035622115.1 Candidatus Acidiferrales bacterium | reverse complement strand
ATCGCGCGGTGGCGTCCGCTGAAGTTGCCGCATCTCGTCTCGCTCGGCTTGGCGAATATCAAGCCGCTCGCGAATCTCACGCCGCCCGCCCGGCCCCTGGGGAATTTCGGCAAAGGCGCAACGCGCTCGCCGGGCAAAGACACGACGACAGGACACTGGGAGATGGCCGGGATTTGGCTCGATCAGGCTTTCCCGGTTTATCCGCACGGTTTTCCGCGCGAGTTGATCGAAGAATTCGAGCGCCGCATCGGACGCGGCACGCTCGGCAACAAGCCTGCCTCGGGTACGGAAATCATCAAGGAACTTGGCGACGAACACATCCGCACCGGCAAGCCGATCGTCTACACGTCCGGCGACAGCGTCTTTCAGATCGCCACGCACGAAGACGTGTTTCCGATTGCCGAGCTTTATCGCCTATGCGAAATCGCGCGAAAATTGCTCGATGGCCCGAACCGCGTCGGCCGCGTAATCGCCAGGCCGTTTACCGGTCCCTCGGGGAGTTACCGCCGCACCGAAAGACGCCACGATTACGCCGTCGAGCCGCCGCGGCCTATGCTGATGGACGTACTTGTCGAGCGCGGCGTGCCAATTTTCGGCGTCGGCAAAATCCATGACATTTACAACGGCCGGGGCGTGTCCGACTACGTGACCACAAACAACAACGCGGACGGGATGTCGAAACTCAGTGCCGCGCTCGCGACGCATCTCGAGGGCCTCACTTTCGCCAATCTCGTTGATTTCGACATGCTCTATGGCCATCGGAAGGATGTCGAAGGCTTTGCGCTTTCGCTCGAGGAGTTCGATTCGCTGCTCGGCGCATATCTTCCGAGGCTCGGACGCGATGATCTCCTAATAATCACCGCGGATCACGGCTGCGATCCCGATCCTGTCAATCCGACTACCGATCATTCGCGCGAATATGTTCCGATTCTCACCTTCAGCCCCGGGTCTGTGGCCGGGATCAATCTTGGCGCTCGTTCGACTCTCGCCGACATGGGGCAAACCATCGCGGAGAATTTCGGTGGGAAAATTCCTCACGGCACGAGCTTCCTGCAGGATATCGTTCGGAGTTAGCAGGCTCTTCAAATTTCACAATTCAATTGGAGCGAATCTGCGGAAACGCACGCGTGCCCGCACCGCGCGGCGTTACTGGCCTTTCGACGTTTCGTTCTTTGCGTAGTAACCCGTGCGTGTGCGTACGACCAGCTTGCCGCGCCCGCGATCGTTCACTTCCAGATGCACCAGGCGGTAGGTGCCATCCTTGGCCGTATTCGTGGGATAGTAGCCGATCGTGTACTGATTCCGGATGTCGCGCGCGATCATCGTGCACGTCGGGCCGACTTCATCCAGAGAATTGGGGAAATACGCGGCGCCTCCGGTCGATTCGGCAAGCTCCGTCAGAATCTTCTTCGAGTGCCGAACCATTCTCCGGTCATGAGTCTGGTCGTAGTCGCTGAAGACGCCGACCGCATAGACCAGCGCGTTGGAACTCTGCGCCGCCTTGATCGTGTATTCGAAGCTCTTGCGGCTCGCGTCGTCATCGCCGTCCGTGATTACGAGAAGAACTTTCTTGTCCTTGCGGCCCTTCTTCAGATGGTCGAGCGACCCGATGACCGCGTCATAAAGCGCCGTGCTGCCTCGCGAATCAATGCGCTCAAGCGCCTCCTGCAATTCCTTCGGGTCGTTGGTGAAATCCTTGTCGAGATCGAGATAGAACTCGTCATTGAAGTTGACGACGAAAACCTCGTCCTGCGGATTGCTGGTCTTGACGAAGGTCAGCGCCGCCGCGTTCACTTGCGCGCGTTTTTCGCGCATGCTCCCGCTATTGTCGATGATGAGTCCCAGGGTTACTGGGACATCTTCTCGCCGGAACACCGAAATGCTCTGTTCTGCTTTGTCTTCGAAGACGTGAAAATTCTGCTCTTTCAGGTCGGGAACGAACGCGCCTTTGGAATCTTCCACGGTCGCGTGCAGCACCACAAGATCGACATCCTTCTTCAACGTGTAGCCGCCCGATTGTCCATCCGGCTTCGCGGTCTGTATGCCGGCGGGCGGAGGAGGAGGAGGAGGCTGCGGCAGGGAATTCTGTGCGCGCGACACACCCGGGACGCCGAAAAGCATCGCCACGCCGATCAACGTGTGCAGTGTGCGAAATCTCGATCGCGGGCGGGCGCGATGAGATTTAGTGGCCGGGTGCGAAATATCCGGTGCGAGCGAAGACCTGCAACGGCGGCAATCCCTTGGGCGGGCGCAAGCGGACTTTAATTTTTCTCCATTTGCCATCGCGCGCCCGGTTGCTCGGTCTGTATCCCAGAACATATTGATTTCGGAGCTCCATGCTTATCTTTGATGCAACGTCGGGCAAATCGGAAAGGTTTTGCACGCTGAAAGTGCGCCCTCCCGTCATTTCCGTCATCTCGCCCAGCAATTCCGGCCCTTCTTTTTCTTCAACGGTCTTGAATTCGCCCTGGTCGAAGATGCCGATGGCATATAGCTGGACGTCCGACTCTTTCAGATACTTCCGAACGTCGGTTTCGCTGTACCGGCTATGATTATCGCCTCCATCGGAGATGATGAGCAAAGCCTTTTTGGCGTTCTGTGCTCCCTTCATCTGACTCAATCCAAGATAGATGCCGTCAAAAAGCGCGGTTTGGCCGTGCGCCGACGTGTACATCAACCGGTCTTGCAGCTCCTCGACGCTGGGGGTGAAAGGACTGGCCAGTTGGGCGCGGTCGTTGAAGTCCACCAGGCAAAATTCGTCCTGCGGATTCGCGGTCTTGAAAAACTGCACGGCCGCAAGGCGCGACTTTTCGAACTTGTCCGCCATGCTTCCACTCATATCGAAGATGACGCCGATGGAAATCGGAATGTCTTCGCTCGAGAACCGCACGACTTCCTGTTCCGTGTTGTCTTCGAACACGCGGAAATTATTTTGCTCGAGCCCGGTGACAAGGCGCCCCGTTGGATCCGTCACCGTGACGCTTACAAGAGTCAAATCCACATCGAGCTTGATGCCCTTGCTAGGTGACTTCTTATTGACGTGCGGCATCTCGGGCCCGGAAGGCGCCGTGGTTTGTGCTCGCGTGGCCGGAGTTAGGAAAAATCCGATGAAAAGGGCGAGGGTCGCGCACGCAAAGCCGCGAAAAACTTTCGCGGAAGGCGGTGTGGCGTTACCGCTCAAAGTTCCCCCGTGGGAGGCCTGCGCAGGGACGGCAACCCGGAGATAAATCCCTGCTCTCTAGCGAGATTCTACCACTCGATTTTCGCAATGCAATACGCAGATTTAGGGATGTTTAGATTTCCGATGCCGGGAATCTCGTACTGCCGGTACGTGCTATGATTCGGCGCGTTCGAGAGCGCCCCATATGGCTGATTCTCCCAATACGAAAGTCGTCGCGGTGATTCCGGCTCGGTTCGAATCGTCCCGGTTCCCAGGCAAACCGCTAACTGAGATCGCCGGCCGTACGATGATCGAGCGCGTGTATCGAGGCGGGACGCAAGCCAGCCGGGTTGGCCGCGTTGTTGTAGCCACAGATGACACGCGGATCGTAGACGCGGTGAAGGGGTTTGGCGGCGAAGCCATAATGACGCGCCGCGACCATCATTCCGGCACCGAGCGCATGGCGGAAGTCGCCGCCCACATTCCCGCGGAGATTTACCTGAACATTCAGGGCGACGAGCCACTGCTTGATCCCGGAGTGATTGATGCACTTGTCGCGGCGCTGGAAGAGGATCCGCAGGTTTCAGTGGCGACGCCATGCTCGATGATTCGGCAACCATCCGAGATCATGGATCCCAACGTGGTGAAGACGGTTTTGGACTTCGACGACAACGCTCTTTACTTTTCGCGCGCGCCGATCCCGTGGGTGAGAGATCGCGGCGAGCATGTCGTCGCGCGTCACCTGAAGCACATCGGCGTCTATGCGTGCCGCGGCGACGCGCTTTTGGAATTTCCAACTTTGCCGCCCGGCGAGCTCGAGCGTCTCGAGCAACTCGAACAGTTAAGATGGCTTGAGAATGGCTACAAGATACGGGTCATCGAAATCGATTATGACGCGGTTAGCGTGGACGTCCCGGACGACGTGGCCCGCGTCGAGAAGATTTTGCGTGAGCGCGGACAGGCTTAGCGGACCCAGCGCGCTTCAGCCTTGCGGACGGTAGTTTGCCCGTTTCATCCGGGCCTTCGGTTAATTTTTTCGGCGCCCAGTTTCTCCATGCGGCGCTCATCGCGGCCTGGACCGCCGATTTTTCCGCCACTTTCAGGCGTACGAGCGTCGCGCCTTTCTCACCCCAGCCACCCTTGGCCCAAAATATGTGCGGCCACTCGCGGATAAATTCCTGCTGTTGGTC
>DASPVY010000306.1:0-3512 GCA_035622115.1 Candidatus Acidiferrales bacterium | reverse complement strand
TTTTACTTTCGCCCGCCTCTGCCCCCTGCATCAGCGGCCCCGCATCCTGCCTCGAGATGCGTTATTCTATTGTACGCGCACATGCACGCCGCACGTTTGCAATTACTTGCGCTTTCAGCTAGGTTCTTGGCTGAAGTTCTTATCTATCGTTGCCGTGGATGTTGGTTCCGGCTGGTCCCCGCGGATCAAATCCAGCACCGAACGCGTTTACGGACTATCTGAGGTTTTGCCGAATGACTGATTCCATCGCCGAAAATGTGATTGCCACCCTTGCCTCCGTAAAGCGAATCCCGGCCGAAAATATCAAGCTCGAGACTCCGCTTCAGGAATTGGGGATCGATTCTCTCGATACTTTTACTCTTCTTTTCGAGCTCGAAAGCAAATTCAATATCTCCATTCCCGACGACGAAGCTCGCAACATTCGCACCGTCAACGACATCGTCGAGGGAATCCGCAAGCTTCTGGCCGCCGGCAATAGCGGACCCTCGAATCAATCCACGGCGCCGGCGGACTAGCGGATGCCCGATCGCAGAGTCGCTGTCACGGGCCTCGGCATCATCAGTGCCGCCGGTCTCAACGCCCAGGAAAACTGGAATAATCTTCGGCGCGGCCAGTCGGTCATCGGCCCGATCAAATCCGTCGATACCTCCACTCTGCGCTTTCAGAATGGTGCGGAAGTGCGTGGCTACGATCCGGGCGTTCATTTTCCCGGCAGCCAGCAGGATCATCTCGACCGCTTCGCGCAGTTTGCCGTCATCGCCGCGCGCGAAGCCGTCAAACATTCAGGCGTCGCGTTGACTTCGGAATTGCAGGAACGGACCGCCGTGGTTCTGGGAACCGGCGTCGGTGGACAAGCGACCCAAGATGCCGGCTTCGAAGATCTCTATCTTCATCGCCGCGGCCGGGTCCATCCGCTCATTATTCCGCGCGCAATGGTGAATTCAGGAGCGAGTCACGTCTCGATGGAATTTGGACTGACGGGCCCGGCATTCGCGGTCTCCACCGCGTGCTCGTCATCGAATCATGCCATCGGCCTGGCCTTTCAAATGGTGCGGCGCGGCGATGCGGATCTCGCGGTCACCGGCGGCAGCGAGGCGCCCTTCGGACTTGGTTTGTTGAAGGCCTGGGAGGCCATGCGCGTGATGGCGCCGGACACCTGCCGCCCGTTCTGCAAGGATCGCCGCGGAATGATCCTCGGCGAAGGCGGCGCCATTCTCGTTCTCGAACCGTTCGAATCCGCGCAGGCGCGTGGCGCCACGATTTACGGCGAAATCGTCGGCTTCGGAATGTCGTCGGACGCGCACCACATCACCCAGCCGACGGTCGCGGGTCCGGCTCGAGCGATGCGTTCGGCGCTGCGCGACGCCAAACTTTCGCCGGAGCAGATTGCCTACGTGAATGCCCACGGCACGGGCACGCCCGGAAACGACCCTACGGAAACGCGCGCGCTCCACGAAGTTTTTGGTGCGCACGCGCGACGCCTCTCCATCAGTTCGACGAAATCCATGCACGGGCACGCCCTGGGCGCGGCGGGCGCGCTCGAAGCGTTTGCAACCGTCATGGCCCTGCGGGAAGGAATTTTGCCGCCGACTGCGAACTTCACGGAGCCCGATCCGGAATGCGACCTCGATTACATTCCCAATCAGCCGCGCGCGCTCGAAGTGGAATGCGCGCTCTCGAACTCATTCGCGTTCGGCGGCTTGAATGCGGTTCTGGCGTTTCGCGCCGCGCACTAAAATTCACCGCGCCTAAGCCCAAAAAGTGTGCCGATTTGAATTTTTTGTAAGTCTTTTAATATCTGCGGTTTAACCTGCGTGGTCCGTCGTTGTGGGGTCCGTCGTCATGGATCGTATCGCGGTTCCGCGTGCCGCCGTCGTCCGCATCGATTTAATCTGCCGCGTTTATTGAGACGGACCATTTTCGGTTTTGTCGCAGACCCTGAGCCGCGAAGGGCCTGCAGTGGTATTCACCGCGGCTCTCCGTCGCGCCGGCATCCTTGCTTGTCCTGACGCAGGAAGGGCCGGCTCTTTTGGGTGGCGCGCGCAAGAACGCCGGCTGGAAGCCGGCGCTACGATGCACCCGGCGCTGCGCCGCAGCAGGTCCGTCTCACACTCTCCCGGCCACACAAATCGATGCCGACAGCGGAGACACGCGAAACACCGATACGATCCATGACGACGGACCCCACATATGCCGGCGGCTAGCTGCCGAGCCAAAACAGCGGCAGCAGACCGACCGCGGCATAAATCAGCAGCAGTATGAGGCTCTGGACGCCCGTCTTGCGATCGCCGAATCCGTAGGCGTAGCCGGCCTTCACGACGTTGTTGCTCGCCGCCGCCACCGCAATCGCGGACGCCGCAAGCGGTACCGAGACGTTGGCGCCGGCCGTGCTCGCGAGTCCCAGAACAAACGGAGCGATATCGGTAAATCCGGTGAGCGCTGCGAGTCCGTAAATCCCGCCGCGTCCCAAATAAATCCTCGCGTAGTAGGTCAATGCCAGCATCAACGCAAACACGCACGCGAACAAAAACGCTTCGCTGATCTCGAGCGGATTTCTGGCGACGGCGTGGCTCTGGATTTGGCCTGATTCCTTCTCCGGCCGCGCGGACCAGATCCAACCGGCGACCCCACCGGCAATCGTCAGCACGATGAACCACGCCGCCAGCTTCGCGGCCACGGCGCCGCTGAACATCGCCACGAGAATCAGGATTCGCGCGTACGCCACGCCCGAGGCGAGAAGAATCGAGCCGGAAAACAGATGTGGGCGATTCGCTTCCTGCGCCCGCTTCGCCAGCACCACGGTCGCGACAGTGGACGAATACATTCCGCCCAAAATCGCCGCAAGAAGAATTCCGCCTTTGCCGCCGCTGGTCCGGAGCTGCAAAACGTAACTCGCATAGGAAAGCGCGCTGACGGCGACCACGACGAGCCAGGTCTTAAACGGATTGAATCCAAACGGTCCGTACGTCTGATTGGGCACAATCGGCAGAATGACAGCGGTGAGAAGCAGAAATTTCGTGAAGGTGTAAATCTCGGTCGCGGGCACTCTGTTCGACAGGCTCTCGAGAAATTCTTTCAGTTCGAGGAGCATCAAAGCGATGACGGTGAGCGCTGTAGCCAGCCAGAATTGCTCGCGAGCCACGAGCGCCCCGACCACGTAAGTGGTCAGCCCCGAAATTTCAGTCGTTGCGCCCGCGATTTCCGTTCGTTCGAGCTTGTGCCGGTAGGAGAGCCACATGAACGCGGCGACCACGGCAAGCCCGGCGGTAACGGGAATGACGGACGTTGGAGCCAGTTCCGCCAGCGCGAATCCCAGCAGACCGATCAGCGGAAAGGTGCGCACGCCCCCGAAGGAATAACCGCCGGTCTTCCGCTGTTCCTCGCGTTCCAGGCCGATGAGGAAGGAAAGAATCAGCGCCAGAACGATCTTCGTCGCTTCCGGCGGCATCATCTGCATCAAGCGGGCAATCACGGGCGCACGACTCCGCTCGCTCTGCTTCTTCTCAGACGAA
>DASPVY010000305.1:0-3315 GCA_035622115.1 Candidatus Acidiferrales bacterium | reverse complement strand
TCGTCCCGCGAGGCGACGAACTCCTTGGCCACGAGATTCATGCCGTCGTGCAGCGAAGTCACCATGCAAACATCGGCGGCGCGGTACAGCCGTTCGATCTCCGCGTGGTCGTGATGGCGTTCGAACAGAACGATCGGCTTGGATTTCTCGCCGCGGAATTTGGCGTTAATTCGCTCCGCTTCGACTCGCACTTCCTCAACCAAATCCCGATAACGTGGAATCATCGTGCGGCTGGGCGCACCCACCTGGACGAAGCTGAACTCGCCGCGATAGGACGGGTTCTCGTCCAGAAATCGCTCGATTGCCCAGAAACGTTCGAGAATTCCCTTGGTGTAGTCGACGCGGTCCACGCCGATGCCGATATATCGCGCGCTGATGCCGAGTTCGTCCATCAAGGCCCAGCGTTGAGCGGCGCGTTCGCGAAAAAGAGAGGAATCAGGTTTCGACTCGCTGAAAGCCACGCTGATGGGAAACGGACGGACCATGGTGGTGTGACCCTGGCGCTTGACGGTGAAGCGGTCGCGGTCGGTCAAAGCTTCGAGCGCGCGATCGACGGTCTCCAGGAAGTTGTTGCAATGCGCCTGAATATGGAAGCCGGTCAAATCGGCGCCCAGCAGACCCTCCAGCACCTCCCGCTGAAAGGGGCAAATCCGGAACGCCTCTGGATTCGGCCAGGGGATGTGCCAGAAAATTGCCACTCGCGCATCGGGACGCTTCTCCTTAATGAGCCGCGGAAGCAGAGCAAAGTGGTAATCCTGAATGAGAACGAGCGGCGATTCCGTGCCCTTCATTTCTTCGAGCAGCGCGCGCGCGAATTTTTCGTTGGCGCGCTGGTATTGCTCCCAGTCGCCCGGGCGGAAGAGCGGCCGGGTGTGGGCAATGTGGCAGAGCGGCCAAAGACCTTCGTTAGCGAAGCCGTAGTAGTAGCCGTCCTCTTCCTCCTTGGTCAGCCAGACGCGCCTCAGCGTATAGCGCGGGTTGTCGGGCGGGACTCGCAGGCGGTCGTGAGCGTCTACCGTTTCACAGTCGGCGTTGCCCGAGCCATTGGCGATCCACGTTCCGTCGCACGCAAGGGCGATGGGTTCGAGCGCAGTCACAACGCCGCTGGCGGGTACAAGCGTTTGAATCGTATTCTGATTCCAGACGTGCATGTACGGCTCGCGATTCGAGACGATAAAAAGCGACGCATTTTGCAGCTTGCTGCGAACGCTGACGCGCAGGCGTTCTGCGGTCCAGGTGGACTCGCCTGCTTCGCGCAAGCGAGCTTCCACGTCGGCGGCGGCCAGCGCCGCATCCAGGCTCTCCGCCATTTGCGCGGCCTCGCGCGTCAGCGGCGCGAGCAGGCCTGAACCTGCCGGCGGCTCCTGTGCCGACGCCCGGCCTAAGCGGAGAGAACGCATCCAGTTCGTGAGCTGCGTGATCGTGTCTTTAAAGACCCAGCGGATCATCAGCAACGCCAGGAGGGCAATCAGGAGGGTTTGGAACGCCGCATGGAGGAGCGAGTCGCGCCACATCCGGCGGGTTGTCGAATCGATATAGCTGGCATCGGTGAGAAACACGAGCGAGCCCGCAGGCTCGTCGTTCACGACGAGTGGCAGCGCATAGGAATGAAAGAGCGAATCGCCGGCGGTGAAGAATTCATTGCAGCCGGCAGGCTTGGTGCAGCGCGCCCCTGCATCCCTCATCCGATCGCGCTGTGCCGATTCCAGCCCCGTGCTGGCCGCCTGGGAGTTGCCAATCATGTCGAAGACGGCAATTCCCGCCAGGTTGTCGCGGTGGCCCAGACGATCGATGGCCCGGCGAAGATTGGCGTTGGAGTGATTGGAGAGATCCGTCTCGATCGTCTCTTCCATGCTGTCGGCGAGGGCCTCGACGCGACGCTCGAGATCCCGGCGCAAAGAACGGTCCTGCGTCCGCACCTGGTAGGTTGCAAACAGCAAAGACACTACGGCGACGCTCACAATGAGAGGCGCCACGAGCCTCAGGCTGACGCGCGCCAGCGATTTGTCGTCTTGATCGACCATTTAGTTTCCGGATTCCGGAATCGCGCGGACTGTGGCCAAGAGCCGCGTTGAACGCTGCCTCGGAAGTCCGATCCAACTCATATGGAAATCCAACCGTGCGTGGCTGAGATGACGCAGAGTTGCACGCTCAGGAAGGCCGGGAATACCCATGATACCGGAGCGGGACGCTCGCGGCAACTGCTTCGCGCAGCTTGCTAGAGACGACGGTCAAACGAAACTGGGCCGACTATGAGATTTCAAACGTAAGTCTCAGTGCTCGGAGATCTGGAAATCCACGACGGCATGCCCGCCAGCCGAAACGCTTACCTTTTTCTGCCACGTTTCCGGGTCGGTGTAGAACAATCGCTTCGTTTTCGTCTGGGTTCCGACGTCCAATACCGGCTCTTCCCGCGATACTTTCCAACCCTCATGCCACGCAACAATCTCGTATTCGCCAGGGGGCACATCGGTGATTCGAAACTCCCCGTGTTCGTCGGTTATCGCGTAGTAGGGGTGAGGGACCACCATGACGATGCCGTTCATCCAGATGTGTCCCGCGTTGCACTTTAAATCGACCACCCCGGCTTTGTGCATCGTGCGATTCACCGTGACATCGACCATCGGGAACGGAAGGTTGTAATCCGCCACACCGATCATATGAACCGTGTGGAGAATCGGATCGCTGCTCTTGATTGACAAATCCGCGCCTACCGGAACCAGCGATATGTGCGGAATGTACCGGCACTGCCTCTGATCCAGGTGCTTGCGGGCATCGGGAAGGTCCCAGGCCTTGCCTTGCGTAATCCCACGCAAAAATACGACGGTGTTCGCCACTGCTCCATCTGCAGCGATTTCAAGCCGATCGAGGTCGCGAGTGCCCACGTGATCGGGATCGCACGTGGCCTGGTCCTTCGTGATCTGAAGCGTGAGAGGTTTCGGCTTTTCTCCCGTCCACTTCACGACGCCCGTGACCACGCCGCCGTCGGGAACGCTCACCACCTGGTACGCAGCTTGCCCGTGCGCCGGGTTCGCCCCGATCGCCCCTGCCAGCAGCACCGCAAGGCCGTAAATAATCTGCCGCGACTTCATCCACCCTCGCAATCTCCGAAAACCCTGCGGCAATCGACTTCGAGCCGCACCTTCGAACCGAGTCTCCGGAAGTCCACCCCGGTTTATCTCGCCTGAGCGTGAGTCTCCGAGTTCGTGCTGTATTTGGGCTTGTAGTGAATCTGCAGCGTTCGCAGATAGTGCACCAAGTCCCAGGCATCAGCCGGTTTCAAATAATCCATAAACGACGGCATTGGCGTTCCGT
>DASPVY010000304.1:0-3104 GCA_035622115.1 Candidatus Acidiferrales bacterium | reverse complement strand
GGAATTGCCCGTGGCGCGGCGGTGATTTTCTTCGCCTACATCGGGTTCGATGCAGTTTCGACGGCCGCCCAGGAAGCCAGGAATCCAAAGAAGGACATGCCCATCGGAATTTTGGGTTCGCTGGTGATCTGCACGATTCTGTATATTCTGGTTTCAGGCTTGCTGACCGGCGTGGTGTCGTACACAGCGCTGAATGTCTCGGATCCGGTAGCGGTGGGAATTGACGCGGTGCCGGGCGTCCGGTGGGGCAGCTTCCTGGTAAAAGTAGGCGCGATTTTTGGCCTGGGGACCGTGATGCTGGTGATGTTGCTCGGGCAATCGCGCGTGTTCTTCTCGATGTCGAATGATGGCTTGCTTCCTGCATGGGCCAGCCGCATTCATCCGAAATTTCGCACGCCCTACCTGTCGAGCATCGTGGTGGGACTTTGCGTGGCCGTGTTCGCTGCCTTGATTCCGATTGCGGTTCTCGGCGAACTCGTGAGCATTGGAACGCTTCTCGCCTTCGTGATTGTGTGCGCCGGCATTTGGATTCTTCGCAAGCGCCGGCCGGATATGGCGCGGCCGTTCACATGCCCCTGGGTGCCCTTCGTGCCGATTATGGGGATATTGATTTCTGGCGCGCTCATGGTCGCGCTCCCGCTGGCGACGTGGTTGCGGCTGGTGATCTGGCTGGTGATCGGGATGGGGGTGTACTTTCTCTATGGCCGGAACCACAGTCGCGTCCAGGCTTCGCTGAAACGCTAGCGCGGCGGCGATTGCCTCGATTCAAGAGTTGAGCGGACACGCCGGTCTGCGTCAGAATGCCTGTTGATGTCGCGCCTCTCACTCCTTCGCTTGCGGGCGTTTTGGCGAACGCTCTCGCCGCTCGACGTCGCTGCTGTGGTGGTCGCCGCGGTGTACATCGCCTCGCGCGCCACGCAATCCGCTGGTATCGTTTTCCCGCTGTACCGCCTGATCGGCTATCTGTTTGCGCTGGTAATTGTCTACGCATTGTTCCGGCTCACCGCGTGGGTCAGGAACCGGCTTCTCTGGAGTCTCCGCAACCGGCTGATCGTCGCGTACATTTTTATTGCCGTGGTGCCGGTGGTCCTCCTTGCGACGATGGCGGGCATCGCGTCCTACCTGATCTACATGCAGTTTGGCGCTCATATTCTCCGCGATGATATTCAGGAGAATATCGCTTCTCTCGAAGCGGCGTCTCGCGCCGTGCGCGCGGCCGTCCTGGAGGAGGCGACGCGGGACAGAACCGGCGATCCGGCCATGCTCATCAGCCGGCCCGACGTTGTGGCCATCATTGCGGACGAGTCGAAAGATTTGCCGGGGCTGCGCGTGGACGCCGATCACTCCGCGGGGCTGGTGCGCAGATTGGGCGGAGAGGGCAGACAAAGATTCTCCGGCATGGTGCAGGCCGGCGATACGCTGTGGTTTCGCTGCACTACTTTGGTGCAATCGCGTGAGGGCTCTTTTCCGCTGTCGCTTTCTGTCCCTGTCACTTCCAACACTCTCGATTCATTTGGTTCCGAGCTTGGTCCGATCAATCTGACAATCCTGCGCCCGGCAGGTCCGGCAAAAACGAATGAGCTGCACATTTCGATTGGCGGCCGCGAGTATGTCCCCGCGGCAGAAGTCACCAGCCGCAGCCGGAAGGTGCCGCCGCGCGAAAGATGGTTCGATGCGGAAGTCACCGGCGGCCTGACCTGGGAAGCTGTCTTGATCGATTCGCGATACGGCGAAGACGCGCCGATTCCTGTGCTGGCGGCTTTTTCCGTGCGCGCCTCGCGCCTCAACGGCCGCTTGTTCGCAACGCTCGGCGAGCTCGGGCCGCTATTGACGTTGACGCTGGTCATCACCGCGATGGTTTTCTTGATTCTTGAAGCGGCCGCGCTGGTCACCGGAGTGGTGCTGACGCGTCGCATCACCAGCGCCGTCGCCGATCTTTACGAGGCGACTCGCTACGTTCGGCGCGGCGATTTCTCGCGCCGCGTGCGCGTCCAGAAGCGCGACCAGTTGGGAATTCTGGGCGAGTCGTTCAACGACATGACCGCCTCCATCGGCGAGCTGATCGAAGAGCAGCGCAAACGCCAGCGCCTGGAAAACGAGATTTCGATTGCGCGCGAAGTTCAAGGGCAGCTTTTTCCCCAGGCGATCCCGCAAGTTGAGGGCATAGAGCTGGCGGCGATTTGCCGGGCCGCGCGCACGGTCAGCGGCGACTATTACGATTTCATACGTCTCGGGCCCAATCGCCTGGGAATCGCCGTCGCGGATATCAGCGGCAAGGGAATTTCTGCGGCGCTGCTGATGGCCAGCCTCCAGGCGGCCCTGCGCAGCCAGGCGCTTCTCGATCCCAACTGCGGCACGGCCGAGATGGTAACGCGGCTCAATCGCCATCTGTTTCACAATACGTCCGACGACCGCTATGCGACTTTTTTCTATGCCATCGTCGACTCCAGCACCCACACGCTGGAGTACACGAACGCGGGCCATTGCGCGCCGATCTTTGTCAGCGACCGCAAGGTGAGTTTTCTCGATGTCGGCGGCACCGTGGTGGGGCTGTTCGATGAAGTGAAATATGAGTCGGCCAGGATTGCCGCGCCGCCGGACAGCCTGCTCGTCGCGTTCAGCGACGGCCTCACCGAGCCCGAAAATGTTTATGGCGAGGAATTCGGCACGCAGCGTTTGAGCGACGAAGTGTTGCGACAGCGCGATGCTTCGCCGCAAAGAATCGCCGAAAGCTTGATTGACTCCGCAGATCAGTGGGCGGGAACGCCGGAGCAGGCGGATGATATGACGGTCGTGGTGGCGCGATTGTTTGCACCTGGAGCGCCGCGAACGAGCTAGGGACGGAATCGCGTTTCACTTATACTGGCGGCAAATTAAGAGGAGGCTGAGTGTCGCTTCGTCAGCGTTGTGCGCTCATTACCGGAGGTAGCCGCGGAATCGGAAAAGGTATCGCTCTCAGCTTCGCGCAGGAGGGCGCCCGGGTGGCAATTTCTTATCGCTCGAATAAGGGCGCGGTTCAGACCACTCTTCGCCAACTGCAGTCGCTCGGCGCCGAATGCTTCGCCGTCGAAGCCGACGCTACCGATCCCGCCAAAGTCCAGTTT
>DASPVY010000303.1:0-5555 GCA_035622115.1 Candidatus Acidiferrales bacterium | reverse complement strand
CGCGTCGACGAAGGGGTCCTGATCGGCGCGGATGCTGCCCGCCGACTCGCCGCGCGCCTGCCGGTTGACCGCCGTCACGTAGAGAATATTTGGATTGCTTTCGATGATCTTTTGCAGCAGCCGGCTGACCGGCGGCGAGTTGGAGGGATCATCGACATCGGAGATCCAGCCCGCGAGCGCCATGAACTGCCGTTGCGTGGCCAGTTCTTCGTGCAGATTTGACTGAAACTGCAGGATTTCGCCCGCGATGGCCCGCGCGATTTCCTGCTGCTGAACGCGCTCGGCGTCTTCTAGCTTGTCTTCGCTCAGCCGCAAAACTTCACGGTGATAGAGCCAGAGCGGCGTCACGCTGACAAGCAGCAGCGCTCCCAGGACGATCCATAGGATTTTGAGACGGCGAGTCCCCGCCGGTTTTAGATCGGGTATTTGCACTCGATTTTCCAGCTTAAAAATGCTATCGGATACCCGTTCCCCCGACAACTGATTGAAGGTACTGGCGTTGCGGATGCGTCACCTGCCGCGGGCCAGAGATCTGGGTGCTCGTAGGGAGATTTGGTGGAAAAGGCGGCCTAAATGCCCGCGGAGCAGCGATTTAGGGCCAGGAAGCTACTCGCCTCTGAGGCGCCGCTCCATCAGTTGCCGGATGGCGTCGCGCGGCGACCGGCTTTCGTAGAGAACTGCGTGCATCTGCTCAGTGATGGGCATCTCGACATTCATGCGCAAGGCGAGCGTTTGAGCGGCCGCCGTCGTCGGGACGCCTTCGGCCACCATGCGCATTCCATGCATTATTTCTTCGAGCTTTCGTCCTTTGCCCAGCTCGACGCCCACGCTGCGATTCCGGCTGAGCCCGCCAGTGCAGGTGAGGACGAGATCGCCCATGCCCGCGAGGCCCGACATAGTTTCAGGTTTGCCGCCCATGGCGACGCCCAGGCGGCTCATTTCCGCGAGGCCGCGCGTGATCAGAGCCGCGAGCGTGTTGTGCCCGAGACCCAATCCTTCTGTCACGCCAGCGGCAATGGCGATGACGTTTTTGATTGCGCCGGCAACTTCGACGCCGACGACGTCTGAATTCGTGTACAGCCGAAAAGTCGGGCCGGAGAATTCCTCTTGTATTTCCGCGGCAAGGCTCGGGTCGTTCGAGGCAATCACAACTGCCGTTGGATCTCCGCGAGCAACTTCACGCGCGAACGAAGGCCCTGAAATCGCCGCGATTCGCAAGGCATTGGCGTACGGGCGGGCTTGCGCGACGACCTCGGTCATTCTCAGCACGGTATCCGGCTCGAGACCTTTCGTCGCGCTTACGAGCGCGGCGCCAGGCGACAATTCCGGAAGAATCTGCGCGTAGAGCTCGCGGGCGTGCTGCGACGGCATAACGCCGAGAACGATTTGGGCATCTCGCACGGCCTCGGCAATATCGCCAGTAGCGTGCACCGCTTGCGGCAATTCGAAGCCGGGAAGGAAGACTTCATTCACGCTGCGGGCACGCAGCGATTCGACGATTTCCGGCTCGCGCACCCAGAGCGAAATTCTGTGAGGCTTGCGGCTGTGCGACAGC
This sequence comes from Candidatus Acidiferrales bacterium, assembly GCA_035622115.1. GTDB lineage: Bacteria > Acidobacteriota > Terriglobia > Acidiferrales > UBA7541 > Palsa-147. The sequence continues at coordinate 4,000 of DASPVY010000303.1, read as the reverse complement.
ACGATGGCGAGGGCCGTGCCCCAGCTGCCCGCCCCGATGATTGCGATTTTGTTCAAGGAATGTGGCCGCGCTAGCGTTTGCGTGCGATCCGATTCTCGGTCCCGTTCATAAGCCTCTGTATGTTCTCGCGGTGCTTCCAGATCACCATCAGTGCAATGAACATCGTTCCCGCCGAAAGAATCGACGCAGGCGCATGCCCCGGCGCATAAAGCAGGTACACAAGAATCGGCATGGCCGCGGCCGCGGCGATCGAGCCAAGCGAAACATAGCGCCAAAAGATGACGACCACAAGCCACAGCACGGCCGCGGCAATCACGGCTTTCCCACAAATCGGAATGAATGCGCCGAAGCTGGTGGCCACGCCTTTGCCCCCGCGAAATTTGAGCCAAACCGAAAACATGTGGCCGAGGACCGCGCACACTGCCGCTACGGCTAGCCATCGAACGCTTCCGCCGCTCCAGCGCGCGGCAAGCCAGACCGCGAGGTAGCCCTTTGCGGCATCGAGCAACAGCGTCAGCGCGCCCGCGCCGAGGCCGCCGACACGAGAGACATTTGCGGCGCCAATGTTGCCGCTGCCCGATTTGCGGACGTCACTGCCCTTCGTCGCCTTTACGATCAGCAGGCCGAAAGGAATCGAGCCGAGTGCATACGCGATCACCGGAATCAGCCACAAACGGTTCACGACGCGCCCTCAACGAATGGAAATGAGGCGAGGCGCGTGTAGCGGGCGCCGCCGCGCTGTAATTGGCTCTGAAACAGGTGAAACTCCTCCGCGCGCATCTTGCCGCAGTCGAACGGTTCGAGCGTTTGAAGTTTTTTGAGCAGGCGCGGAATACCTTCGGCGCTCTGAAATCGCGCGAGCGTCAGATGCGGCCTGTACGGGCGCGACTCCGGGGCAATTCCGAGCAGGGTCAGGCGCGTCTCCACAGCGGCGGCAAGTTCGGCGAGATTCGGCGACCCCTCGACGCCGACCCAGAGAACTCGGGGACGGCGGTCGTTCGGGAAAAATCCGCAGCCGCGCATTTGCACCTCGACGGAAGCATTGCTCCGCACTTTCGTGAGAGCTTGTTGAATCGCGTGTACATTCTCCGTCGGAGTTTCACCGATAAATTTCAGCGTGACATGAATGCCTTCTGAACGAACCCAGCGCGCGCTCTGCGTGGTGTCTTTCAGCTCCGCGATCAGTTCCCCCAGCATTCGCCGGATAGCTTCGGGAATCTCGAGCGCGACAAACAGGCGCACATCCTTCCCCTAGCCGAGCGTCGCGTACAAAAAATGGCGCCGGAGCATATCGAGCGCAGCGACTGTCGCTTGCATGCGAATCCGATCGCGGTCGCCGGGGAAACGAAGCGCGCGCTCTTTGGCGCTTTTCTCGTCGGCGAGGGCGATGTGCACCAGGCCCACGGGCTTCTCCGGAGTTCCGCCGCCCGGCCCTGCGATGCCGGTAACTCCGATGCCGTAGGTCGCACCGGTGCGCCTGCGAATTCCGTCGGCTAGAGCCAGCGCGACTTCCGGGCTCACGGCGCCCTTTGATTCGATCAAATCCGGCGGCACGTCGGCCCAGGCAGTCTTGAGCTCGTTGCTGTAACACACGGCGCCGCCAAGAAAGTAAGTCGAGCTGCCCGGCACATTCGTCAATCGTTCCGCGACCATACCGCCGGTGCAGCTTTCTGCCGTTGAGACCGTCGAGTGATGATGCTGGAGTTCGCGCGCGATCACTTCTTCGATCGCTTCTCCCGACGTCGAAAAAAGATTCTCACCGAGCGCCAGCGTGAAGCCTTTCACCATTTCGTCCAGCGTTCTCCCGGCAGCCGCGGCGTCTTCGGACCAAACGCGCGGGTGCAGCTGAATTTCGCCCGGAGCGGCGAGGATCGTCACCGCCGCATCGGGATAGCGGCGATACACGGATTCGACACGCTGCTCGACTTCGGATTCCGGTAGGCCGGTGATGCGGAGGTCGCGCACGAAGAGGCGCCTGCGCGGCGCCAGCGCTTCCAGCCGGGGCCGCAATTCGTTCGCGAACATCGCTTCCAACTCCGACGGCGGCCCTGGAAGCAACGCGAGAATGTGGCCGTTCGTTTTGATCCACTGTCCTGGCGCCGTGCCGCGGGGATTCTTCAGAATTTCAGCGCCGTCGAGAACCATTGCCTGCCGGACATTGTTCTCAGGCATCGCGCGCCCGAATCGCCGGAATCGCTCCTGGATCGAGCGCAGGATGTCGTCGTTGCGGACGAGCCGCCGGCCGAGAACATCTGAGACAGCGTCGCGGGTAAGGTCGTCTTCCGTCGGCCCCAGCCCGCCGGAGCAGATCACAACTTCTGCCACGTCCATCGCATGCCGCAGAACGCCGGCCAGTTCTTTGCGATCGTCACCGACCACGGCTTTGCGAATCACTTCCATACCCAACTTGTTCAATTCGCAAGTAAGAAAAAGGGAATTCGTATCGAGGCGGAACGGCGTGAGGAGTTCCGAGCCGACTGCAATGATCTCCGCATTCATGCGGACAGGTTATCCGTAAAGAGGCGATCCTTCAACGTCCCAATCGAGAGAGAAAAGCGCATTCGTGGTTGCCAGGATTGCGCGCCGCGAGGGAAGAAGCGCCAAGCCTACAATTCCGTTTCCGCTGATCACCAAATCGGCCTTCCCTTCCGGAGTAAGTCGCGCTACGCCGCGCTGGCCGTGCAGCGATGCCGCGACGTACAAATTGCCGGCACGATCGAAGGCCATGCCCTGCGGCCTTCCGAGTCCGCGGAAAAACACGTTTACTTCCCCGGCGGGCGTCACCCGATACAGCCGATCGAAACTCGATGTCGTCGGCCCAGTCACATAGAGATCGCCGCCGGGTCCGAATGCCAGATGATAGGCGGCCATTGATGGTTCAAGGGTCGCGAACACGAAAATCTCGCGGTCGGAATTAATCTTGAAAATCGTGCCGCTGCGATCTCCGACGTAGAGATTCTTGTTTTTATCGAAGGCCAGACCGGTCGCAATTCCCATGCCTTCGATCCATTGCATGGATTGGCCGTCGGGAGAAATGCGGTGAATGGTGCCATCGTTGCGGCAGGAAACGTAAAGCATGCCATCGCGATCGAGCGCGAGTCCCGTCGGATTCATCAACTCGGTCACGAAGGGTTTCACCGCACTGCTGGGTGTGACTTTGTAGAGCGACACCGGAACTTTCTGGCCGCGTTGCCCGCTAAACGTGACATAAACATTTCCGGCAGAATCGACGGCTGGATTCGCGACGGAATGAAGATTGTCGGCGAGTTGTACGCCGAGCGCGATCGGGAACGGCTGACTCTCGGCACTGCCGAGCGAAATACGAACAGTTCTGCCTCCGGCTCCCTCGGGAACGCGCGCAATAATCCGCGTCTCGGCAGCCATGACGATGCTTCCCTCAGCTTCGCCGAAACGCACAATGGGCCGTGCGTGATTTCGCCCGCCAAATCCCGCTCCCGAGATCGAAATTTCACCACCCGGCAGAGCGGCCGTGGGCTTTACGTTGTCGATGTGAGGCGGGCTTGGCACGTTATCGGCTTGACCTTGGTCTTAAGCTCGTCTGAGCAAAGGCTTCGACGTTTTTCAAGGCGACGGGAGGGCGTCGCTCGTTGCGTTCGGTGATCTGCTCAATCGCGATGGCGTCCCTATAGCCCCAGCCATCGCGCGATCCACAGTCCCGCGGCCGCGTAAATCGCTGCGGCCCAATCGTCGGCCATGATTCCGCCGCCGCCCGGCAACGACTCCGCCTGGCGCGCGGGAAATGGCTTCCAGATATCGAACGCACGAAAAAGTATAAAGCCCAGTAGAAAATATTTCCAGTTGGGCTCGATCGAACCGAAGACAGCCAGCGGATGATTAACCCACAGTATGCCCTGAATCGCGTTGGCGCCGCGATGGGGTCCAAACCCGCCCAGCAGTAGCGTTAACTGTTGCCCGGAGACTTCGTCAATCACGACCGACTGCGGATCGTGACTTCCGCTAAACGCGGCGACGCGTCCCG
>DASPVY010000302.1:0-3088 GCA_035622115.1 Candidatus Acidiferrales bacterium | reverse complement strand
TCGTCGCGCTGGCTTCTAGCCGGCGTTTTGACTTTACGCGCTCGCCCGAAATTCCTTCGCGCAATGCGCGCAAGGGCATAACTCGCGAAGATGTTCGAAGCTGAAGATGCCGGTGGCGTGGCCATCCGAAAATTGAATCTGCACCGCGTAATTTCCCACCGCGTTTGCGCCTTTCGCCGTGACTTTAGCTTTGAACATCGGCAGCGGCGAACTACCCGTCCCGCCGCCGACCTTCTTCGATTTCTCGCGCTCGTCGTTGCACAGCGCGCAGGGACAGTTGTCGCGAAGATACTGAAAATCGAAATGGCTCGTATGCCCGTCCGCCCAGGTGATGTCCACGCCTTCGCCGGTCGACACCCGCACTTTCACGTCAATCGGCTTTTTTCGCGCATCGATTGGAATCGGCATGGGAGTCAGCGCTTCGGACAACAAACTCCGGCAGGTATCGGATTTCCATGCGGGCACGTGGTGGGATGCCCAAGAAATGCGCAGATTTTCTGCTCGAGTTCCGAACTGATGATGTGCTCGAATTTGCAGGCGTGCGTATCCGCTTCGGCCTCGACGATCGCAAACGTATCTGTAAAAAGCCTCTCAGCCAGCCGGTGACGCCGGACCACATCGCGCGCGCGATTTTCTCCGCGCGGTGTTAGCTTCACTTCCGAATCCGCCACAACGAGCATTCCGCGATCGCCCAGCCGGTTCACCATTCGAATTGGATCCATCACCCCGGACGAACGCACCCGTTCGAACTCCGCCGGCACGCCTTCTTCTCCGCAGATCCACACTTGCTCCAGAATATGATCGAATCGTTCCTCGTCTTCCGCCGAAAACGACGTGATTTGCTCGAGCCTTCCATGCGCAAGTTCGATTCGCCGGTCTGCGAGGCTGCCAATCGATGGATCATGCGTGACCATCACGATCGTGTGGCCTTCCGAGTGCAACTCGCGCAACAAATCGATCACCAGGCGCTGATTCATCTCATCCAGATTGCCCGTCGGTTCGTCCGCCAGCAGCAACTTCGGATGATTGATCAGCGCGCGCGCCACGGCGACCCGCTGTTGCTCGCCTCCCGAAAGCTGTGCGGGCAGATGGGTGAGCCGGTCGGCCAGCCCCACGCGCTCGAGCGCCTTCCTCGCGTCGGCTTCATCCGTCATGCTGTGAAAATATTGCGCCAGCATCACGTTCTCGATGGCCGTGAGATACGGCACGAGGTGAAATTGTTGAAAAATAAATCCCACTTTCTCGGCGCGGTATCGCGTGAGTCCCGCCTCATCGAACCGCGCGACATCCACGCCATCCACCACCGCGCGTCCCGAGGTCGGCGTGTCGAGCCCGCCCAGAATATTGATCAGCGTCGTTTTTCCCGAGCCCGACGGGCCCATCATCGCGATCCATTCGCCGGCTTCCACCGCAAACGTAACGCCGTCGAGCGCGCGCACGCGTCCGTATTCTTTTGTGAGCGCTTCGACATGAACCAAAGGCGCCATCATTCGCCCCTCAAAATCACCGCTGGTTTCACTCGGCCCAGCAAGCGAAGCGGCAACGCTCCGGCAAGCGCCACCGCAAGCATTAGCGCAACCGTGAGCGGCAGCACTTCGAGCCGCGGTGAAATTGTCGCGCCGAACGCGCGTTTGCCGATCCAAGCCGTCAATGCGGCCCCGGCAATATACCCGAGGACGCCTCCCGCCGCTCCAAGAACGCCCACCTCCGCAAGAAATAATCCGACGACGCGTCCGATTGTGGCGCCCAGCGCTTTCATCAATCCGACGTCCGCGCGGCGTTCCATCGCCAGCGCCGCCATCGTCGCCAGCACGCACAAACCCGTCAGCACCAGAATGAGCACGGACATCGACAGAATCAGCAATTGGATTCGCGCGATCAGATTTCCCTCCGCCTCCGATATTTGCCGGATCGGACGCACTTCCGTTCCCGGCACAGCGCTTTGGATTTTCGATGCAAACGCCTGAAATCCCTGCGGCGCGCTCGACATGCGCAATTGAATCATCTGAATGCGGTCCGCGAGCCCAGTGAGATTCTGAACCGCTGCGAGATTTGCGATCACCTGATCGTCCTCGTCGTCGCCGGCCGTGATCACCCCTGCGACGCTCCATCGCGCGGACTTGTCGCCGTAGCGCAGTTCCAGATCGCTGCCCGGACCGAGCGCAAACTGGCGCGCGACATTTTTCCCCACCAGGCAATGCTCCCGGTCATCGCGCGATGAGATTCCTTGGCCGTCAATCTTCCACCACGGCGTCAACGCCGCCGACACGTCAAGCCATGTTCCGGCCAACACCACGGGGCGTTTTTCAGCAGTCCGCGCCACGACGTAAAGATAGGGCGCGAACGACGTGCCGCTCGGCGCGAGGGACTGAACAGCGCGCTCCGTCGTCTCGCCTTCGACCAGCGCCGTATCGCCCGATCCATGTCCAGAGATGATGACGTTGGCTCCCAGCGAGCGAAATTCCTGCCCGAGCTTCTCTCGGACATCAATCTCCATGTTCAGCAGCGCCGAAATCACAGCCGCTCCCGCCGCGATTGCGATCAGCGCCACGGCGAGCCGCGCTCGATTGCCGCGGAGTAATTGCCAAAGCAACCGCCCGAACATCACTCACCCCTCAAAATCGGCGCCGGCTCAAATCGCGCGGCGCGCCGCAGCGGAATCGCGCTGCCGGCAATCGCCACCAGAACGGCCAGACCCAGCACGATCGGCAGTAAAATCATTCGCAGGCTTGCCGGCACGCCGAATACGCTTTCACCGAGCGCGCGAGCCAGCGCGACACCGATTAAGAAACCGATCGCGCCTCCGGCAAGCGCCAGCAAAACCTGTTCCGCGAGAAATATCCCGCCGACAACGAGATTCGTCGCGCCCAGCGCCTTCATTAATCCCACTTCCGAGCGGCGCTCGAGAATCGTGGCGGCGGAGGTCGCTGCTATCGCGAGCGCCGCGGCGGCGAGTGCGGCAATCGTCACCAGCCAAAGCAAAGCGCTGACGCGCGAAAGCACACGGCCCTCCGTCTCGGCGATCCGACGGATGGCTCGCACTTCGGTACCCGGCAGCACTTGCTCAATCTGATGGCCGATGGACGAA
>DASPVY010000301.1:0-6754 GCA_035622115.1 Candidatus Acidiferrales bacterium | reverse complement strand
ATGCCCTCCGCTCCGCCGCCTGTCAAGAAATGGGAATTTGTGACCGGCAAGCCCGACTACCGCATGAGGAACTTCCCTCAGGCTCCCGCAATTGGCGACGACGGCACAATCTACGCCGGCGCGAGCCGCGGAGTTTTCGCCCTGAATCCCGATGGCTCGAAGAAATGGTTTCATCAAGCGGTGTATGAAGCTGTGAACAACTCCGTCGTGTTTGTCGTTCTCGATGATTCAGGAAACATCTGGTACGACGAAACCGGCACCGTCACGGGCGCCGTGGTTCGGCTTGCGCCGGACGGCTCGAGCGGCAACGATGCCATTGCGCGCGCGATGGTCACTCAGATCGGCATGGGTTTTGACAGCACGATTTTCATGGGCACGCAGCAAGCCATGGTAGCCATCGATCACTCCCAAGGCATCGCTCAGGTTAAATGGACGCGCCTCGGATCATCCTTCGCCCTCGCTCCGGACAACAGTGTCTTCAGTCTCGTCGGAAACGCTCTAGCGCATTACTCTTCGAAGGGCGATCTTGTTTGGATCTCTAATCTGCCCGTCAGTTGTAACGCGCCTGCCCTGGGATCGGACAACACGATTTATCTAGGGTGTTATGGAAAAGTGCTCGCCTTCAATTCGGACAGCACCGCCAAGTGGTCCCTCGAGTCTCCCAGCCGCTCAGGATCGCCGGCTGTCGCTCAGGATGGAACGCTCTACCTCGCCTGCCAGGACGTCGATGTCTGCGCCGTGAGTTCCGATGGGCGCCTGAAATGGAGCTTTGTCACGGGTGGCAGCGTCCATTCCATCCCTGCAATCGCTAGGAGCGGGAACATTTATTTCGGCAGCTCAGATCACAAGTTGTACGCTCTCGACGCGAACGGCAAAAAACGCTGGGAGTTTCAGATGCAGGGCGACGTCTTCTCGCCGACGATCTCAGACGATGGCACCATCTACGTTCAAAGCGAAGATGCCAAGCTCTATGCCATTCGCGATAATGAAGCCAACGGTGGACTCTTGGGACAGTGGCCGAAAGTTGCCGGCGGTCTCAGAAACACCGCGCGAGGTGGCAGCCTGCCTGTGAAATAAATCCAGACGTGCAATCTACGGCAGTGGAATTCCCGGCGACGCGACGATTCCTGCCATTTTGAGAATTTCCGTATACTCCTCATCCGTCAACGGGCAAATCGTCAGTCGCGTATTCTTCATGAATTTGATTTTTCGCAGCGCCCGATTCTCGCGCAATTCCGCGAGCGCCACTTGCCGCGGCAGCCGCTCCACCGCTCTCAAATCCACGACCATCTTTTTGGATTCCGTGTCGTGCGGATCGGGATACGGCTCGCGGCTCACTTCCGCCAGCGCGTAAAGTGCATGGTCTGGCTTGCCGTGATACAGCAGCGCGCGGTCGCCTTTATGGATCTGCTTCAGCTGACGCAGCGCGTCCGGCTTGTGCCCGGCATGGCGCCACATCTCTTTTCCTTTAACGAAGAGCGTATCCCAGTGATAGACCCGCGGGTCGACTGCCAGAAGCCAGCGGCGAGGTTTCGGGGCGGCTTGAGTCATCAGCGATTTGAGTCGCGCGCACTATACACGGATGCGACATAAAGTGGCAAAAAATTATGTAGGCAGGACTCGAAGCGAAGCTGCGAAGCGAGCAGGGTTTAGAGGCCTCAACCGACCTCCACGAACACGTCATCTCCTTTAATTTCAATTGGATAGCACTGGACGCCAATGGCCGGATTCATCGTCGTCTTCCCCGTCGTCACGTCGTAGGTCCACCCGTGCCAGGGGCAGGTCACTATCTTGCCGCCCAGTTCGCCCTCGCCGAGAGGTCCGCCCCGGTGCAGGCAAGTGTTGTTGATCGCATACAGCTTGCCGTCAACGTTGGCGATCGCCACTGTAGTGCCATTTAGTTGGAATTCGCGAATCGTTCCGACAGGAATCTCGTCTTTCTTCGCTGCTCGCAGTAGCGCCATTCACGACTCCCGGTTTTTTCGATTGGTCTAACGCGGCGCGGGCGTCTGCGCCACCATGACGCCCTTCTTGAAATCTTCCACCATCTCCGGCCGCAGCCGTACTTCCGTCGGCCGCTTCGCCAGTGACATCTGATCGATCTTGTCCTGCAACTTCAGCAAGGCGTAAAAAAGTCCTTCGGGCCGAGGCGGGCAGCCAATCACGTATACGTCCACCGGCACGATTCGATCCACGCCCTGGAGTACCGAGTACACGTTGAACGGTCCGCCCACGCTCGAGCACGCACCCATCGAGATGCACCACTTCGGATCCGGCATCTGATCCCACACCCGCTTCAGCACCGGCGACATCTTCAGCGTCACCGTTCCCGCAACGATCATCAAATCCGCCTGCCGCGGCGACGGCCGAAAAACTTCCGCGCCGAATCGCGCGATATCGAATCGCGACGTCGTCGACGCAATCATCTCAATCGCGCAGCACGCCAGACCGAACGTCAGCGGCCAGATTGCGCTCTTCCGCGCCCAATTGAATACGTAATCCACCGTCGAGAGCACATAGCTGCGCTCAAACCTGTTGTCGATAACACCCACGGGGCCTCCAACTTCACCGCAAACGCTGCAGTATATCTGCCGCCTCGCGCGCGAGTCAAACGCACCACCGGGGCCGGCACAGTGTTATAATTCGGTCGGTCCGAAGAAGGTTGCACTCATTTCCAGCTAGAGATTTCGGGTACCGGTTGCGAGGAGAAAGCCCCATGTTTGACGTAAACATGCCAGCGCGTTCCGCCGCGCTACGACTGGCCATCCTTCTTGGTGTTGTTTGCGCCCTCGACGCCGCAGCTGCTTTGCTGCTCCCCAACCCAAGGATTTGGTGCGCAGCCGTCATTCCGTCACTCATGCTCTTTAGCCCGTTTGTGCTCTGGCGCTGGAAAAAACAGTAATCGCCTGGCCCCATCACCAACCCATTTGATCCATCCGCTTGAGGATGATCGCGCTATAGCTGTTCATGCGCTCCGGCCGTCGCTTGAGCGGAGCTGGCAGAATGGCAGCGAGTCGCGCCGCCTCTTCCCGGCCAATATTCCGGGCTGAAGTCTCGAAGTAGTAACGACACGCCGGCTCTGCGCCATAAATTCCCGGTCCCCATTCGACCACGTTCAAGTAAATCTCCAGAATGCGTTGTTTGCCGAGGGCAAGTTCGGCCACGGGCACCAGCGAGGCCTCTGCGCCCTTGCGGAGAATTGACCGGCCCGTTCCGAAGAATAAATTTTTTACGAGTTGCTGAGTAATCGTGGAAGCCCCGCGTGTGCGCTCGCCTTCCAAATCGTCTTCCGCGGCGATTTGAACCTGATGCCAGTCGAATCCGTGATGGTGGTAGAAGTTCGCGTCTTCTGCAGCGATCACAGCGTGCTGGAGGTCGGGCGAGATTTGACCGATCGAAATGAATTTGTAGCGTTCACGATACGGAGTGTTGTGAATCCAAGCCTGCAAGTGACGCTCGATGTGGACCGCGGTTGTCGGCGGGTCCATCCACCGGGCGGCTACAAGGATTAGCGCCGCGAACGACCAAAGAACCACCACGCCGATAACAAGCCATCGGATCAATTGGCGGAGGAAGCCAGTCCGATGCGGGGTCGAAGTCTCCGAATTCTGCATTGAAGTCACAATTCAAAATGATAGCCCCGGCGGAGTGCCACTGATGGATGATCTTGCGCGCCTTTGCAGGTTCCATCGCCATGTTTCATCTCTGTCCGCCGGCGTGTCGCCGCTCGCCGTGTTGATTTGTGCCGTTTCCTATGTAGGGTCCGTCGTCATGTTTCGTCTCCGGCGTCCGAGCCTTGCTGCGCCGTCGGCATCGATTTGTGCTGTCGAGTTCACTAAGACGGACCATTTTCGGTTTTGCCCCCGGCGTTCTTTGCCGGCGGATCCGTAACCTCCACACCACTTCTTCCGACAATTCTGGTTGGCGCTCTGGTAGTGGTGTCATTTGATTTTATGGTCTAGCTCTACAAGGCAATCTTTGACCGTGCCGGCCAAATGACACCACTACCGGCGCTCTCGCTTGATTGACTTGAATTCGCCCGCTACTTAAGATGTCCGAACGGTGACAGAAACTCCAACCCGGATTGGCCAGACTATCACGCACTACCTGGTCGTTGAGAAGCTCGGCAGCGGCGGCATGGGTGTGGTCTACAAGGCCGAGGACACTCGCCTCGAGCGCTTTGTCGCCCTCAAGTTCCTCCCGGAAGATGTCAGCCGCGACTCGCAGGCGCTCGAGCGGTTCAGGCGCGAGGCTAAAGCCGCCTCCGCTCTGAACCATCAGAGTATCTGCACGATTTATGACATCGGCGAGCATAACGGGCAGCCTTTCATCGCCATGGAATTCCTGGAGGGCAGCACGCTGAGGCAGCGCATTGGTGCGGCCCCCATCGAACTCGAAGACATCCTCGATTTCGCGACTCAAATCGCGGAGGGATTGGATGCTGCGCATTCCAAGAACATCGTTCACCGCGACATCAAGCCCGCTAACCTGTTCCTCACCGAGCGTCGACAAGCCAAGATCCTCGACTTCGGACTGGCCAAGCTTGGCGGAACGAAAGGCTCATTGGGCGTCGAATTGTCCGAACAGGCGACTCTGGACGTGAACGAGGAGGCGCTCACCAATCCCGGCACGGCGATCGGTACGGTGGCGTACATGTCTCCGGAACAGGCGCTGGGAAAGCCCGTGGATGCGCGCAGTGATCTCTTTTCATTTGGTGTAGTGCTCTATGAAATGGTGACGCGACGCGTGCCGTTCACGGGCGAAACGGCGGCGGCGGTTTTTAATTCGATTATTAACGCTGTCCCGGTCTCGCCCGTTCGTTTGCGTGACCATCTTCCGCCGAAGATGGAAGAGATCATCTCGAAAGCCCTGGAGAAAAATCCGGCCCTGCGTTACCAGCATGCTTCAGAACTGCGCGCCGATTTGCAGCGCCTCAAGCGCGACCTGAGCGCTCCGGGCGGTTCTGCGGCGCGCGATTTGAGTCCTCCAGAAAGTTCCGGGCCGCACGACGCCACTGCGAGTCAATCCGCTTCAGAAGTGCTCGCAGGCGCCGGGCGAAAAGCACTCTCCGGCGAGGGCAGTTCCGGATTTCGCCGGCCCACGGCCGCCGGTTCAGATTCTGGGCAGTCTGGAAATCAGAATTTTTGGATCGCCGTATTGCCCTTCAAAGGCTCAAGCGGCGATGCGGCAGTCGAAGAACTCAGTGAAGGTCTGACCGAAGAGATCACCAGCGGTCTTTCGCGCTTCCCTCATCTTCAAGTGGTATCCCACAACTCGGCGATGGCCTACAAAGGCCGCTCGGGAGACACGCGCGCTGTGGGCCGCGAATTGGGCGCGCGTTACGTGCTCGAAGGCAGCGTGCGCAAGTCGGCAAGCGCCATTCGCGTCAGCGCCCAGCTTGTAGACGCCTCCACCGGAGCACAGCTTTGGGCCGAGACTTACAATCGCGACATCGGCGATGCCGGCCCCTTCCAGATTCAGGACGACATTACCGATCGAATTGTTGCGATGGTGGCCGACGGCCAGGGAGTTCTGGTTCGTTCCATGGCTTCATCCATCCGCGAACGGCCAGCGGAGAAATTGAGCGTTTCCGAATGGGTGCTGCGCTACTACTACATGATGCAGCAGTCAGCCCCGGCGGAGCACGCCGTCGTGCGCGCGGGATTGGAACTTGCCCTCGAGCGCGAGCCCAATCACGCGGAAGGATGGGCAATACTCGCTGACATCTATTCCTTCGAGTATTCGTTGCGCATGAATCCGCTTCCAGACTCTTTGGAGCGCGCGCGGCGCGCCGCGCAACGGGCCGTGGATATTGATCCTGCCTCGCAAAGGGGTTGGGCCGCGCTGGCCATTGCCTACTTCTTCGCAAATGATTTCACCGCATTCTATCCAGCGGCGGATCGAGCCGTGGCCTTGAACCCACGTAACGCGACACTGCTCGGTTACCTCGGAGTGTATATCTTCGGTGCAGGCGAGTGGGAGAAGGGTATCAGCCTAGTTTTACGAGCAATCGCGCTGAATCCGCATCATCCCGGGTGGCTTTATTTTACTGTTTCCGGTTACCACTACCAGAAGAAGGAGTATGACAAAGCTCTCCTCGCCGCTAAACAAGCCAACATGCCGTACGATCCCTGGAACTATCTGTTCATCGCGGCGGCCTGCGGCCAGCTCGAGCGCAAGCAAGAAGCCGCTGCGGCGATCGATGGCTTGCGGCGGCAATGTCCCGCGTTTCTCGACTTAAATGTGGTTCGCGAAGATATGGAAAAATGGTTTGCCGACCGGGAACTCATCGGCCGTTTGTTGGAGGGTCTGCGCAAGGCCGGGTTGAACGACCCCAGCTGAGACCTTGTCGCCATGAGGGACCGCAAAATTCTGCCGCCTCTGAACGTTCGATGCGCATTACAATCCCTTCAACCCTGTGCCGGGCCATTGCGCCCAATTGCACTTGGAGGTTGCCATGTCTCCACGCACCTCGTATCTCAGCAAGCTGGTGGGCCTCTACTGCCTCGTAATCGCGGTTTCGATGATGTCTCACAAGCAGGCCACGGTGATGATGGTCAGCTCCATCGTCAATAACGCGCCCCTTCTGCTCGTCACCGCAATCCTCGCGCTGGTCGCAGGTCTCGCGATCATCCTCTCCCACAATGTTTGGTCCGGCAGTGCGCCCGCGGTTGTGGTTACCCTCGTCGGCTGGGTCTCCTTTTTCAAAGGTCTGATTCTCTTGTTCCTGACGCCGGACAGTTCAGTCGCTTAT
>DASPVY010000300.1:0-8655 GCA_035622115.1 Candidatus Acidiferrales bacterium | reverse complement strand
AATTTTGGTGAAATCGTCTTTGCCGAGTTCTTTTTGCTCTTTGTAACAGAAGGGGCAATGATCGGTGGAGACGACTTGAAGCGTATCGTGCGCGAGACCCTGCCACAGTTTTTCCTGGTGCCATTTTTCGCGCAGAGGCGGCGTAAAAACGTACTTCGCGGCCTCGAAGCCGGGTGCGTCCATATTTTCGAGGGACAGATAGAGATACTGCGGGCAAGTCTCGGCATAAGCGGGCAGGCCGCGATCGCGCGCCTCGCGGACTTTTTCGAGCGCGTCGTTGCAGGAAAGATGAACGATGTAGACCGGCGCGCCGGCCATTTCGGCCAAAGCGATGGCGCGCGAGGTGGCTTCGGCTTCGGCGGTGGTGGGGCGCGTGAGGGCGTGATACTTGGGCGCGCGTTTTCCTTCGGCCAGCGCGCGGCGAACGATAACGTCAATCGCCCCGCCATTTTCCGCATGCATGCAAATCATGCCGCCAAATTTTGCGGCTTGCGACATGGCGCGAAAAATCGAGGCGTCGTCGAGCATGAAGACGCCCGGATAGGCCATGAACAGTTTGAACGTGGGAACGCCCTCGCGAACGAGAGCGCCCATTTCATCGAGCTGCGCGTCGCCAAGTTCAGTGATGATGCAGTGAAACGAGTAATCGATGGCGGCCTTGCCACTCGCCTTCGTCATCCAGGCATCGAATGCGTGGCGGAGTGTTTGGCCTTTGTACTGAATCGCGAAGTCAATCAGAGTGGTAGTCCCGCCGAAGGCCGCAGCAATCGTGCCCGATTCGAAATCGTCGGCGCTGGTTGTGCCACCAAAAGGCATGTCGAGATGCGTGTGAACGTCGATCCCGCCCGGCATGACATAACGGCCGGAAGCGTCGATCACGCGCGCGGCGTTATCAGGAATCAGCTCCTGGGCGATGGCGACGATTTTGTCGCCGGCAATGCCAACATCGCTGCGAAAAGTATCGGACGCGGTGACGACGGTGCCGTTGCGAATGACGGTGTCAAAGCGCATCACTGCCTCCAAAGAGCGAGACGAAGACAAAATTAAATGCGCTTGAAAGCCTACCATATTCGCCTGTGGGACGAAGGCGAGGCAAACGAAGCGGGTCCAATAGCGCGTGCTGGACGGGAGCAAGTTGCACACAGTTGTTAACTATGTGAGCCGATGAAGTCAAGGCACGCAAGTGAAAAGGGCCGACAGAGGCTCAATTGCAAGTGCTAGAATTGGCTCGAGGACGCCGAATATTCGCGCGGAGCGCTGGATCCTGGCACCTGCCGCGCGGGAATTTCGGGAACTCGACCGGAAGACTAACGATGGAACTTGCGCCCAAGCTGCCGCCGGAAAAATACGAGGCCAATTTCGCGGACATTTCGCCTCGAATGACGCCACGCCAGGCTGCGATCGAAGCAGCGCGGTGCCTTTTTTGCTTCGACGCGCCTTGCACGATTGCCTGCCCAACGCATATCGATGTTCCTGCGTTCATCAAAAAGATCACGACGAACAATTTGCGCGGATCAGCCCGTGTGATTTTGGGCGCGAATATCCTGGGAGAAAGCTGCGGGCGCGTGTGTCCGACCGAAGCGTTGTGCGAAGGCGCATGTGTGATGAATGAAAAGGGCGAAGAAGCTATCGAGATCGGGCGGTTGCAGCGTTATGCGGTCGATTACGTCCTAGACCGGAACCTCGATCTATTCTCAGCGGGCGCTCCGAACGGAAAGCAGGTGGCGTGCATCGGCTCGGGCCCCGCATCGCTCGCTTGCGCAGCGGAATTGGCGAAGTGGGGCTACAGCGTCACGATTTTCGATAAAAATAAATTGCCGGGCGGATTGAACACCTACGGAATCGCCGCATACAAAACGCGCGCGACAGAGGCGCTCCGCGAAGTGGAGATGGTCAAGCGGCTTGGCGTGCGATTTGAGCAGGGAGTGGCCATCGGCCGCGAAGTGTCGTTCGAGAAGCTCGAACGCGATTTTGACGCGATTTGTATAGGCGTTGGATTGGGCGAAACGTGCGAACTCGAAATTCCGGGGACGGAATTGCGCGGAGTGCACGGCGCGATGGAATTTATCGAGCAGACCAAGTTGAAGCCGTTCGAGGAGGTTCAAGTCGGGCGGCGTGTGGCCTGCATCGGCGCTGGCAATACGGCCATTGATGTTGTGACGGCGGCGCGCCGGTTGGGAGCCGAATCGGTCCATTTGATTTACCGGCGCAGCCAGAGCGATATGCCCGCGTTTGAGTACGAATACGAAATCGCGCAAAAGGACGGCGTGATGTTTCATTGGAACACGCATCCGGTGCGGATCGTGGGTGAGAGCGGGACAGTGACTGGAATTGAATGCGTGCGAACAAAATACGCCGGCGGCGCGGCCGGCAAATCGCGCACGCCAGAGCCGATTCCAGGCACAAATTTCTTGATCGCGGCGGATATGGTGGTTCGCGCGATTGGGCAAAAACCTGTCACCGAATTTCTTCGAGCGGTGGAGGGAATCGAGCTGAAAAAAGGCGGCACGATCGCCGTGAGCAACGCCTATCAAACCGGCAATCCGAAATATTTTGCGGCCGGCGATTGCGTGAATGGCGGGCGTGAAGTCGTCGACGCGGTTGCCGAGGGCATGGCCGCGGCGCGCGGCATTGACGCGTGGCTCGAGAAGCCGCGCGGAAAGAAATAGCCCCCGACGGGAAAGAACTATCGCGATGAGTGGAGCAGCGCGCCGCCCGACGAAGAGCGCAGCGAACTGTTCGACAAACAGTTCAAGAAATGCGAGGTGATCCATGGCCGATTTGAGGGTGAAATTTTGCGGGCTCGAATCGCCAAATCCTTTCTGGCTTGCGTCCGGGCCGCCGACGAATACGGGCGGGCAAGTGATGCGCGCGTTCGACGCGGGATGGGGCGGCGCGGTTTGGAAAACGATCGGCGAGCCGATTCAGAACACGACTTCGCGCTACGGCGCGATTGATTACAACGGCGTGAAGGTGATGGGCTTCAACAATATTGAGCTTATCAGCGACCGGCCAATTGAAGTGAATCTGCGCGAGATCGCCGAAGTGAAAAAGAAATATCCGAAACATTTGGTGATCGCATCACTGATGGTGGAATCGAGGCGGGAGACGTGGCATGACATCGTGAAACGCTCCGAAGACGCGGGGGCCGACGCGCTGGAATTAAATTTCGGTTGCCCGCACGGCATGAGCGAGCGCGGCATGGGCGCGGCTGTGGGTCAAGTGCCTGAGTACACGGAGATGATCACGGCGTGGGTAAAGGAAGCGGCGCACACGCCGGTGATTGCGAAGCTTACGCCGAATGTCACGGACATCACGCACATCGCGCGCGCGGCGGAGCGCGGCGGAGCGGATGCCGTCAGCTTGATCAACACGATCAATTCGTTGATGGGAGTGGATCTGGAAAGTTTCGCGCCACGGCCGACTGTGCGCGGAAAATCTTCGCATGGAGGATATTGCGGGCCGGCGGTGAAGCCGATCGCGCTTCATCTGGTTTCGAGCGTGGCGAAGAAAGTGAAGATTCCGATCGTCGGAATTGGCGGCATCGGAAATTGGATTGACGCCGCGGAGCACATGGCGCTGGGCGCTTCGACGGTGCAAGTGTGCACGGCGGCGATGCATTACGGCTTTCGCATCGTCGAAGACATGGCCGACGGGCTCGCGGCCTATATGGACGATCATGGCTACAAAACAATCGAGGATTTTCGCGGGCGCGCCGTGCCGAACGTGCTCGACTGGGGCGACCTCGATCTCAATTACAGAATCATCGCCGAGATCCACAAGGAGGTCTGTATCGGCTGCCAGCTTTGCTATTCCGCGTGCGAAGACGGCGCGCACCAATGCATCGAGCGGGCAACGCCGGCGAACGGCAGGCTAAACGTGCACGGCATGGATGTGCATGTTCCGCGAATCATCGACGAAGAATGCGTAGGCTGCAATTTGTGCGCACTGGTTTGCCCGGTGGACAATTGCATCACGATGCGTGAAGTGGACACGGGCGCGGCACCGATGTCGTGGAATCAGAAAGTGCGCGCGCAGGATCGCCCCGCAGCGTTCTGAGCCACACTGAAAGCGATAGATAGCAGGTCAAAGCAGATGTGCAATTTGGGAGCACTGAATGAAGCAGTTTTATGCGGCGTTGATTTGTGCTCTGGTCGCGGCATCTGCATTTTCGTCGAGCGTTCGCGCTCAATCCCCGACATCCTCTCAATCCGCGGTTAGCAAACCACCGGCTGATCCGCTTCCCGACCCGATAGCCCCAGAAATAGGTCACAGAAACGAAGTTGGCGTATGGGGCGGATTCTCATTCGGCAATCCGCATCTGATCGGCGTCACCAGCGACAATCAGTTATTCGAAGCTGCGTTTCGATATGGCTACGCAGTTGTTGACAAGCGCGACTGGTCATTCGAATGGACGGTTGACATATTTCCGGCCGAAATCGTCAGGCAGCGCGCGGTAGACGACGTGGTGTACGAGGGCCAAAGACCTGTCGCATGGACATACACGTTGCAGCACCAGGCGGTTTACGGCGGCGGAATAAATCCGCTCGGCATAAAATTCAATCTTACTCGCACGCGCCGAGTTCAGCCGTTTTTCACGTCTACGGCCGGCTTCGTGGCCTCCGTCAAGCCCGTACCGATTGCCGTCAATGGGGAAGAGCAGTTCAATTTTGACTTTGATTTCGGCGGCGGAGTTCAACTTTTCAATCCTTCGCGCACCCGCGCCTGGATGTTCGGATACAAGTACAAGCACATTTCAAACGCCTATCGCGGCGAAATCAATCCCGGCGTGGATTTCAGCGTCATATTCATTGGATACTCGCTTCTTAAATAATTCCAACCGGTTCCAGTGCATGCGAGATACGATCTTCGGTGGGCCGCGCCTTAACATGTTTACCCGGTTTGGTGCGCCAAATCACAGCGTCGGCGCTTAGCGAGCGAGCATCTAATTTCCAGAGGGGGCATGAAGCGAATCGTCGTAATCGGCGCGGGCTTCGGCGGATTGCAGGCTACCGTCGCGCTCGCAAAACTCTGCCAGCGCGCTCCGGACATGGAAATCTTGCTCATCAGCGACGAGAACTTTTTTATGTTCACGCCGCTCCTGCCGCAGATCGTTTCGAGCTATATCGATCCGCGCCATATCGTTCAGGCGGTCCGCGACATCCGCGGCCACCGCAATTACCGCTTCCTGCGCGAGAGGGTGGAATCAATCGATGTCGCCGAACGCACCGTCCGGACGCTTTCCGGCCCGATCCACTATGATTATTTGATCGTAGCCGTGGGCAGCCGCACCGAATATTTCAAGACTCCCGGCGCGCGCGAGAATTCGATGGACCTGAAGTCGCTCGAGGACGGTATCGCCCTGCGCGAGCGAATTCTCGATTACTGCGAACACGCTGACCACACCACCGATCCCATCGAGCGGAAGCGACTCATGACGTTCGCTGTTGTCGGCGGAGGTTACACCGGCGTCGAGCTCATCACCGAAATGCGCGACTTTCTGTTTGGCTACGTCGTTGGGCGATACCGTGGAATTGCGCGTGAAGATATTCGACTCGTATTGATCGAAGCGACCGCGCATGTGCTCAACGGCGTCGATCCTCTTCTCCGGCCTCATGCCTTGGCGCGGCTGCACAAGGAGGGAATCGAAGTTCGGGTAAGCGCCAAAGTGACGCGCGTATTCGAGGGCGGCCTGGAAATGAACGGCGAGGAGGATCTCGCTGCGGGCACCGTCATTTGGACCGCGGGCGTGCGAGCGCACACGCTGGTTGAAGCGCTGCCTGGACCCCACGACCGGATTGGCCGGGCGAGTGTCAACGAGCACTTGCAGCTCGAAAATCATCCCGAGGTTTTTGTGATTGGCGATTCTGCGTCGTCCGCGCTGGCGCCTGATGCGCCGCGTGTTGCGCCCGTCGCAATCACGCAGGGAACGATTGCCGCGCGCAATATCGTTCACATGGAACACGGCGGGCTGCTCGAGAGTTATGCCTATGTCTCGAAAGGCATGTTGGTTTCGCTCGGGATGAATGACGCAGTGGTGAGCGTCGGCGGCCTGCGGATTCATGGATTCTTCGCGTGGCTTTTCTGGAACGCCGTCCACCTATTCAAGCTCGTTGGATTTAAGAAGCAAGTTCAAGTGGCGCTCGACTGGGGCCTCGGCACGCTTTTTCCTCGCGACGCGGTGATTGTCCGCTGGCAGCGCGTGTGTAAGCTTTGCCGGGCAGAACGCGCGAAGTCGGCACCACGCACCGAACCGGTTCCAGTCCGCTAGCTTGGCGCGTCCCGTCAAGTTTAAATTCTCATCGGATGTTCAGTAAATTCCGCGTCGCAGATCGATCGGGTGAGGTAATTCGACGGCCATCGTCTTGCCATAATCTCCAAGAGTGACCTGGACGCGTTCGGCCGGTCCGACGTCGCGATCCGACCACTCCAAAGTCGGGATTAGGCGCCCAATCGAGTCGGGTTCGTCGCTCTCGAAATCGCTGCCGTGCGGCGTCAAAGACTTCGGATCGATCTCGTAAACCAGTTGAGATTTCAGATCGAGCGCCAGGTAGCGGTGCCCGAGCAGCACCAGTACCAGATTTTTCCTTTTTTCCGCTCGGTAGACGTTCCACGCGATAGGAATGTGTTCTTCAATCTTAAGGTGAGCCGTGTCGTCAAGCTTCCACACCACGCGCCCCGGGGCACAGAGCAACCGAGTCGGTGGCAACGCCGCCATAAGCGTCAAAATGGAAAGCGCGATAGGTAAGCGGGATTTCATGGCGAGCGAATCGTCAGCGCTCAATCCCACGATACCGAAACTTTGCTCTCGCTGACAACAACGTGGCTATTCGTGCGCACGAAGGTTACGAAGTCGCGGAGCGGGGCGGGGTCGCCTGTATCCCTGGTAATCGCGGCGGCGAGACCGAAGTGGCGGACGCTCTTCCATCCGCCGGCCACTTCTTTCCAAAGCCTTAAGGTTTTATCGTCGAGGTAGATTTCGTGTGTGAAAGAGACCCGCTAATAGAGGCTCGATTCGCGCTTGCGCCCGGTATAGTCGATGTAAACGATCTTGAGGTCCGTGTAGAAATCGATGGCCGCATGGCCCACTTCGCGCGGCCCGACGCTGCTGTCCTTCGCGCCTCCAAACGGAACGTGGGCTTCTCCGCCTACGGTCGGCGAATTGACATGCGTCATGCCCGTTTGGATCTTGTCGACAAACTCGAAGATTTTGTTTGAATCAGTGGAATAAATCGAGCTCGAGAGGCCGAAGCGCACAGAATTCGCGGCTTCGAGCGCCTCATCGAAATTCTTCACGCGGATTACGCTGAGCACCGGTCCAAAAATCTCTTCCTGTGCAAGCGCGCTATCGGCTTTCACGTGATCGAAAATGGTCGGCGAGACGAACCAGCCCTTGTCGTACCGCGGACCGCTCAGCCTTTCGCCGCCGCAAAGCAATTTGGCTTCGCGCTTGCCGGTTTCGATATATCGCAGCACGGTGTTCATTTGGCTTTCGTCCACCGATGGGCCCATATCGACGCCGGGCTCGAGCCCGTCGCCAAGCACGTACTTCTTCGCGCGATCCACCAGCGCCTGAAGAAATTGGTCCGCGATTTTCTCTTCGATCACCACACGGCTGGTCGCCGTGCAGCGCTGGCCCGTCGACGCAAACGCGCCGGCAAGCGTTGATTCCATCGCAAGCTGCAAATCCGCGTCGGCGAGCACGACCACGGGATTTTTTCCGCCCATCTCGCACTGAATCTTCTTCAGCCGCTGCGCGCCGCTGGCGTAAAGCTGGCAGCCGACTTCATTCGAACCGGTGAACGAAAGGCCGTGAACGAGTGGGTTCTCGACGAGCTCTTCTCCGGCGTCCCGGCCTGAGCCCATCACCAGGTTCAGCACCCCGGCCGGCAGCCCAGCCTGCTCGAAGATCTCAACAATTTTTATCGCCGTGAGCGGTGTCAGCGTCGCCGGCTTGAACACAACCGTATTTCCGCATACCAGCGCCGGCGCGATTTTCCACACCGGTATCGCCACCGGAAAATTCCACGGCGTAATTGCGCCGACCACTCCCAGCGGCTGACGGATGGTGTACGCAAAGTTCTTTGGGAGCTCGCTCGTCAGCGTTTCGCCGTTCAGCCGCCGCGCTTCACCGGCCATGAATTCCGTGATGTTGGTGGCGCGCTGGACTTCGCCGAGCGCATCCTTGAGCGTCTTGCCTTCTTCGCGGGTCAGCAGCCGCGCGATCTCGTCCTTTTGTTCCTGCATGATCTGTGTGGCTTTGAAAAGGATCTTTCCGCGGTTCGGAGCGGGCGTGTCGCGCCAGGCAGGGAAAGCGGCGTGCGCTGCCGCGATCGCTTCCTTCATCTCCTCGCGCGTCGAAAGCGGAATCCGCGCGAGCACTTCATCGGTGTTCGCCGGGTTGCGGCGTTCCGCGATTTTAGACGAACGCGATTCAACCCACTGGCCGTTAATGAAGTTCTTGCAGACGTGAATTGTGGCTACCGCAGTCGCCATCCGAATCTCCAGTTTTTGTGAATTAAATAGTCGCAGTTGTTGCGTGAACGGATTCTGAATGATTGCATCCGTATTGCGGACACTTGAAATACTTCACAGCGCCTTTCAGCGCATGGCTCGCCACGTACATCGAGAGCCCGTGCTGTTTGCACTTGTATT
>DASPVY010000299.1:0-3889 GCA_035622115.1 Candidatus Acidiferrales bacterium | reverse complement strand
ATCTGCGTAGCCCTTTTTTCGCGATTCTAATCGCCACACTTCCGCAAGTCCCGGAGAGGTGAACCTACTGCAAATACGTCACTTGAGATTTTCTAATCGCCACACTTTTTGGGCCGCGCCGCCACTTTTTGCGCCGCTTTTTTTGCGCTAAATCATGCCCGGGGGAATCGAAATGCGCGCGCCCCCTATGGATGTGTCTTCTCCCCCAATTTCGGCCTATTTTCAAGGTCTTCGACCGTCGCCAAAATCACGTGGCCCACGATGCCAAGATTCTTGGCGCTGAGTTTGTCCATCGTGTCCTGGGTGGTGTGCCAGTAGGGATAGTCGCCGTCTTCCGAGCAGCAATCGATGATATCGACGGAGGCGACGTGGCGCTTCAAAAACGGCCCGTGGTCGTCGGACATCGGGCGCTCGCTCGAAAGAAAATAGTTCGAATATCCAAACTCCGCAGCCTTCGACCAAACCAGATTCGTAAGCCAGCCGGTCGACAGCGAGTCCTTCCGAATCTTGAGGTCTTTTTGCCCCACGAGATCGGCAAGAATGACGGCCCTCACGTGATTCAGATCGCCCGAGAGCGCCATGCGCGCCGAGAGTTCGCGGCTGCCGTAAACACTGTCCGTGTCGGTCCATTGAGCCTGGCCATCCACGACAACCTGAGCTTCTTCTCCATCAAGAAACGCGATCCAGATTCCGAGCGGCTGCTTTTTCGAACACAGAATGCGCGCCATTTCGAGCATCAGGCCGGTGGACGATCCGCTATCTGCGGCGCCGACAAAATTGTCGAGCCGCAGAGTGTCGTAATGAGTGAGCAGGAGAATGATGTCGTTCGTCGTTCCCGGAATCTTCGCGACGATGTTTTTCATCGGCATCGTGCCGATAGGCGTGGACGCGTTGAAATCGTCTTCGTCGTAGGAGCAACCGCTGTTCTTGAGCTCGGTGCGGATGAAATCCTGAGCGCGATGGATGCCGTCCGAATTCACCGGCCGCGGTCCGATTGCCACGATCTTCGCGACCTCGTCGTAAGCGCGCGCGCCGTCAAATCCCCCGGTCTTGTCCGCCGGGAGCGCATCCGTTGAGCCATTGGATTGCTGCGCGGAAACCGCAGCCGTCTCGCCTCCGGCTGAATTGGGCGCCGCGGCGTTTGATTTGGAGGAGCTTTGGCTGCAGCCGGCCAGGCCGAGGGACATCATCGCTGCGATCGCGCTCAATCGAACCCCATGCGCACTGATTTTCATCGCCTGAGCCCGCTCCTTAGCTCGCAGTCATGCGCTTCTCGCGTTGCCGGACCACCAGAAATGACACTCCCATGCCGACGAAATAGAGGGCCAGGAGGACGCCCATGAAGAGCACCATCGTCGTGGCGTCCGGAGTGGGCGTCACGATGGCCGCGAGCAGCGTGATAATGAGCACCGCATAGCGCAAATTCTTCCAAAGAAACCTCGGGGTCACGATCCCGAAAAGCGAAAGGCAGAAAATCAGAACCGGCAACTCAAATATGATGCCGAGTCCCATCAAAACGACCAAAATTAGATCGAAATATTCGTTGATGCTGATCAGCGGCTTGAACGGGCCTTGAAATCCGATCAGGAACTTCAACACGTACGGCAGGCTGACGAAATATCCAAACGAGATGCCGCACAAAAACAGCGCCAACGAAGAAAAAATGAAGGCCGTGATCGCGCGGCGCTCGTGCCGGTAGAGCCCGGGGGCGATAAACAGCCAAATCTGATAAAGCACCACGGGCGACGCGATCACCAGCCCGAGATAGAGTCCGAGGTTGATAATCATGCTAAGCGCGCCGGTGGGATTGGTATAGACGAGCTTGTCGTCGAAGTGCGCGTCGCGCAGCGCTGCCAGCATCGGCCGCGCGAGATAGCCGAACACTTTGTTCGACACCGCGACGCCGATAATCATTCCGATCCCGATCGCGACCGCAGACGCAATGATTCGCTTTCGCAGTTCGACCAGGTGATCGAAGAACGACATCCGCCCGCCGTCGTCCTCGTCCGTGGCAGAGGACGCGGCAAACGGGAGTTCGGTTTGATTTTCGGTGGCCATCACTTCGCGGTGGACGGCGTCTCTTCTCGTGCGGTAGGTTCGGCCGAGGGCAATCCGGATGGCTCGGGTTCCGTGCTCGAAAAAGCGGGGGCGGCAGGAGCCGCGGCCGGGGCTTGCGCCGAGCGAAGCGCCGCCTCGCGCGCTTCCACTTCCCGTTTGCGCTGCTCAATCGCCTGAGACTCCCGTTCGAGTTCGCGCATGTGCTCGTCGAAGGTCGAGCGCAGGTCGGAGGTCGCGCGGCGAAATTCCGCCATGATTTTGCCGAAATTCCGCGCCAGTTCAGGTAGTTTCTCGGGCCCGAATACGACCAGGGCGACAACAAAAATGATGATTAAGTGAGGAATACTGAGCATCGAGGTGGCAATTTCGCCGTCGATTGCATCATAGAGTAGGGCCTGTGGCGTGTCAAACGGGCCGAAACGACTGTGCTATACTGCTTCTGACGGGGCTCGGAGGAAACAAAGGCAATGGGAACATCCAGGCGCGGACTGATTGTACTGATCCTCACGCTCACGGCTTCAGCGGTGCTTGGCGGCCTCTACGGGCCCTCCGTAAAAGCGACCGCGGCGGGCGCGAACGACATTCAGGACTCGGTCAAGACCTTCACTCGCGTTCTCGCGATTGTCCAGCAGAACTACGCTACACCCGTTGACACCGACAAGGCGATTTACGACGGAGCGATTCCCAACATGCTCCGCGTGCTCGATCCGCACTCTTATTTCTTTGATCCCAAACAGTATGCGAGTTTCCGCGAAGAGCAGCAGGGACGCTATTACGGCGTAGGAATGACGGTTGCGCCGCGCGATAACTATACCTACGTGGTGGCGCCGATGGTGGGATCCCCCGCGTACAAGGCCGGCATCCGCCCGGGCGACCAGATCATGAAGGTCGACGATAAGTCCTGCGAAAACCTGGATACCACGCAAGTCGCCGATCTTTTGAAGGGCCCCAAAGGGACGGAAGTGAAAATAACCTTGGGCCGAGAAGGCTGGGACAAGCCCATTGTGGTCACCGTTATTCGCGACGAAATTCCGCGCCCCGGCGTCGATTTCTATTCGATGGTGCGGCCCGGTATCGGCTACGCGCGCGTCTCCGCATTCAATGAGACCACTGATTCCGATTTGGCCGCCGCGCTCAAGGATCTGGACGTGGGGCGTCTGGACGGCATGATTCTCGACGTTCGCGGGAACGGCGGCGGCCTGCTGCAACAGGCCGTGGGCATCGGCGACATGTTCCTGGAGAAAAATCAACTGGTGGTTTCATTCCATGGCCGGTCGGCGCCGGAGCGGCGCTTTTATGCGGTGAGAGGAAATCAGGGCGTCACGGTTCCGCTGATCGTGCTCATCAACGGCCAGAGCGCGTCAGCGTCGGAAATCGTGGCAGGCGCGATTCAGGATCACGATCGAGGCCTGGTGGTGGGCGAGACGAGCTTCGGTAAAGGCCTGGTGCAAACGCAATTCCCGCTCAGCGAAGATACCGCCATGCTGCTCACCGTGGCGCGCTACTACACTCCCAGCGGCCGGCTGATTCAGCGCGAATATAAAAACGTGTCGCTTTACGATTATCACTACAAACGTGACCGGCCACAGCAGCCGGAAGTGAAGCTGACAGACAGCGGTCGGCAAGTGTTCGGACAGGGCGGCATCACGCCCGATATCGTCGTGGCCTCTCCCAAGCTCGATCCCTTTCAAGAGACGCTGGAGCGCCGGGGCATCTTTTATCCGTTCCCGCAGGGCGTCGGCGATTTCACGCGACACTTTCTCGGCGAGCGTCCAAACATCGGCAAGAATTTCACGGTGGATGAAAGCGTGGTTGTGGAGTTCCGCCGCTA
>DASPVY010000298.1:0-6354 GCA_035622115.1 Candidatus Acidiferrales bacterium | reverse complement strand
ATGACTTCCTGCTCTCTCGATGACGGTGGCCGATGCGGATTCGAGCTGGCGCTTCGCCTCGGCGAGATGCTCTTCGAGCCGCTCGGTCAACTTGACCGCCAGATGCTCTTGCGCGTCCTGCGACTGCGCGTCAAACACGGTGTTCGTCTTGCCCAGCGCTTCCTGTGTGAGCGTTTCAATATATTGCTGCGCGTGCCGCTGGTGCCACTCGACGTTCCTAACCAAGCCTTCAACCGCCGAGTGCGTTGCGCGCGCGCCGATGCTGTCCATCTCCTCGTTCCACCGAGCAAGTGCTTCGTTTCGCGCTTTCTCGAACTCGCCTCGCAAATCGGTTAATGAGGCCGCCATTTGGGAAGCGGCATCGCGCCGGCTGCTTTCCGCCGCCTGGCGCAATCGCTCGCGGTGAATTCGCAAACTTTCTTCGGCTTGCACTTCATGCGCCGTGAGCTCGCGCACCAGCTCCGGCACGCGCTCGAGGTGCGGTACGAGGCGGCCGTCCAAATCAGCCAGCGTTTTGGCGACGAGTTGCTCCGCCGCAGCGTCGAGCGCCGGCTGAATTCGCAGCGGCAAATCGGTGGTCAGCGCGTCGGCATGGCGCTGTAGCTCATTCACCTGCGACTGCACAGCCGAATCCAGCCGCTTATACAGTTGATTCACCGCATCGTGGCTCGCCGCATCGATCTGCGCCGAGAATTCGCGCATGCGTTCCGCGGCGTTCTCGATGTCCACCAGCGAAGTCCGCGCGCGTTGCAATTCCCCATCGAGCGCGGCTCGAATTCCCGTGAGCGCCTGTTGCGCTTCGGAGACGGCTGCGGCCACCGGCTGCGAGAGCGACGCGAGGCGCTCTCCGAGCCGTCCCTCGGCACTCTGCAGTTCCGAATGGGTGCTTTCCGCCAAACGACCCGCCATCCGATGCGCCGCGGCGTCCAGCGACGATTGCAGCAGTTCATCCCACTCCCCGCGCGCCTGTCCCATCTGCTCTTCGAGCTTCTGCCGCCAGGCTTTGCTGAGATCGTCCAACGCGACGCTCTCCTGCGCGGCTTCCTTCAGCCGCCGCATTCGCTGGTCCACAGCGGCTTCCGCCGCGTCGAGTGCGATTTTAATTTGCGCCAGGCGGTCACCCGCAGCCACCGCGGCATCAGCTTCCTTCCGCACGGCTTCGGCACCCTGCTCGAGATTCGCCACCAGCGCGCGCATCTGGTCGATATGCGATCCGAATTCCTGTTTCATGTCGGCGCGCAGCTCTTCGCGGACCCACGACATCTGGCCGGTCACACGCGCTGCAATTTCATCCTGAACGTGGGCCATCTGCTCGATCGCGCGATGCGTTACTTCGTCGCGTGCCGAGTCCCGATCGCGATCGAAGTCTTCGCGCCACTTGCGGAACAACAACTCTGCTGCGGCGGCATGCTCGCGCTCCAGAGTTTCCACGTTCGTTTTCAGTGTTTCGCTGGCGCGGGAAATTGCGTCCTCGGCCGCTTTCGTGGCCTGGGACTCAAGTTGTGCGCGGATCTCGCGCACGAGCGGGCTATCCATCAATCCCGCCTCCGCGGCTTCCGGCACGACGGTGCCGGCGAATCCAAACGCTGCCGTGTCCCCGGCCGGGGCGGCGTTGCCGCCTTTTGGTTCCATATTCTTATCCGTGACGTTATCCAGTGGATTCTCCATTTCGGGCCCCATTTTTTCGGTCCTCTCGCGCTCGGTGCGGGCGGCGGCTTCCACGCGCAGCCACGCCGAAATTGCCTCTGCCGCGCCGGGCTGAGGAGCCGCGGGGGCCGTGGTGTTTGGGGCTGGTTGTTCCCAATCAGCCGCGGGTGGTTCGACGCCCCAGATATTTCCTGAGGATTCCAGCTCAACCGCGATCTGGAACATTTCCCGCACCGATCGTGGTCGCTGAATCCAGACGACTCGCGCGCGCACTCGGTTGGGTCCTTCTGATCCCTGGGAGGCCGCTACTTCCAACGTCACCCAGGTGTTTTTCGGCAGATGATGCTTCGAGGGATACTTGCAACCGTGGACATTGAATGCCAGGGTTGCAGTGCGTTCTTCGAAGGGTTGGCTGAGGAGGTCAACCCCGCGGACCGTCAGCGGCAGTGAGCGGGCGATTCGAGTGCTACGGCGTCTTTGGGTTACGGGTTCGCTGGCTGCCGCTTCTCCCAAGATAATCCCCCAAGCCGAAGGCAGAGCATAACACTCTCAAAGTTTCAGGTCGAGAGCGTGTTGTGTGAAAAATTTCCCGCGAACGCAGGGAAGATATGCGGGCACGCTTTCTCTCGCGCTCCGAGCCAATGCCGCCGAAGAAGATTTCATAAGCGGCATCAGTTCCCGGTGCCCTTCTTTTTCCGCTTTCCTACGGTTGTATCGACGCCCTGATCCAGTTGCGACAGGCCATCCATTGCCGCCTTGGCTTGCGCGGCGTAGGGCCCGGTCGGTTTCGCGTCGATACATTTCTGATACGCATCGAGTGTGCCGGGCGGAATGATGTAAATCATCTTCTCGCCCTCCTGTTTCGTATCGATCGTTGCCGCAAGAGCATTACCGAGCAAGAACCAGCCCTGGTCGTCCTTGGGGTCCGCCTGCGTCGCTTTCTGCAGAGGTACGATGGCTTCCTTCATTTTTCCCGCATTGGAAAGCACGATGCCCAGGTTTTTGTAGCACATCGTCGCCACGGTCGCATCGAGCGCGATGGCCTTCTCGCAGGCGCCCGGCGCATCGTCGTATTTCCCGGCCTTGGCGAGGTCCGTAGCTTCGGCCACGTAGTAGTTTGCAGCGGGCTTCAAATCAATCGCGTGCTGGAACGAATCGGCAGCTTCCGGATACTGGTTCAGGCCTTCTTGCGCGGCGCCCAGGTTCGCCCATGACAATGCGTGGTTGGCAACATCTTTCGCTCCCGCTGATTGTTCCGCCGCCTTGAACTCGGTGGCAGCCGTCGTGTAGTCCGCGGTCAGTTTATCTTTTAACGTCTGATCCGCCGGCGTGGCCTGCAACTGCGTCTTGACGGTCTTGGCGTCATTCATGGCCGCGACACCGGCCATGAAATGCGTTTTCAGGTTCTCGTATTTGGCCTGGTCTTCTTCTTTTTTCTTTTCTTCATCGGGATGCGCGGCTGCCTGCTTGGCCATCACGTCTTTCAAATTCAGCTTGTAATTGTTTTCTTCGCCTTCTTGAACCTTCACCTGGTCTTGAAAATTGAGGTGGTCCCTCTCATTCGTTACGACCACGTTATAAAGGCCCGAACGCAGGCCCAGAACTATGAACTTACCGCTCTTGTCGGTCTTCGACGTCGAAGTAAATCCGGTCTCCGGATTCTTGATCGTCACGCTGACGTCCGGATACGGATTCCCGCTGGCGTCGCGGATTTCGCCGTCGAGGCGTCCCGATCCCTGTGCGGCGGCGATGATGGCTGCGATCGCCACCAGCGCTGTTGCGATTCCCATGCGAACCAGTGTCTTTTTCATGCTGCTACCTCCCTAGTCTCGAAACCTCGGCGTCGTCCGGCCTGGCAGCCACATTATGACGCAATTCCGGCACGGTAGGCGATGCGGTCGGCGCGTCCGGCCTCTTCGAAGGCGCGAAGCCGCAGCCGGCAACTGTCGCACACGCCGCAAGCCTCATCATCGAACTGATAGCACGACCACGTTCGTTCGAGGGGCGCGCCCAGCTCGATCCCCCGGCGGACGATCTCGCTCTTCCGCATTCCGATCACCGGCGTCGCGATTGCGATTTGCGTCTCCGGCTGCGTTCCCGCGCGAATCACGTTTTCAAAAGCGCGGTAATATTCCGGCCTGCAGTCAGGGTAGCCGGAGCTGTCTTCGGCCACAGCGCCGACGTAAATCACCGACGCGCCGATCACCTCGGCCCAGCTCACCGCGGCGGAGAGAAAATGCGCGTTGCGGAAAGGCACGTAGGTGATCGGAATCTTGCGCGCGTCCACGCCCGTTTCCGGCACGGAAATCCTCGGATCGGTCAGCGCCGAGCCGCCGATTTGCGAGAGCGCATCCAGGCGAATCACCAGGCGTTCGCGAACGCCATAAAAATTGGCGATCTCGTCGAACGCGCGGCGCTCGCGCGCTTCGGTCCGTTGCCCGTAGCTCGCGTGGAGCAGCGCCAGACGACAAGTTTGATTGGCGATGGCGGCGGCGACGCAGGAATCCATTCCGCCGCTGAGTAGTACGACCGCCTTTTTCGTTGCCGTCATGCCCCTGCCGAAATCTCCGTCATACGCCGCGCGTTGCCGGATCCCAGATGAACTTGTGCAATTGCAATCCGAGACGCGCGGTCAGCCCGTCCGCAAGCATCCATTCCGCCAGTTCCCGCGGCTCGAGTCCGGGCCACACTCCCGCAGGGTCCGGGAACACGGGGGAGAATATCACTTCGTGGACGCGCTCGGAAAGCCGATGCTGGGCCGCAAAGCGGCGCGCGAATTCGTAGTCGCGACGCGTTGAAATGACGAATTTCACTTCGTCGGCGTCGCTCAGCGCGTCGAGATTTTTCTCGTTGAACGTATCCGGCTCGCCGGAGTCCGGGCATTTGACGTCGACGATCTTGATCGTCGCGGGCGGCAATTCGCCGATGTATCGTTCGCCGCTGGTTTCAATCATGACGGTGAAGCCGTCGTTCAGCATTCGCGCGGCCAGTTCGGGGGTTTCCGGTTGAAGCAGCGGCTCGCCGCCGGTGATTTCCACCAGCTTGATCCCTCCCGGGGACGTCCCAGTCGCTCCCGAAAGCTCGTTTACGCGGCGCAAAACGTCGTCGACCGATTTCTTCGTTCCTCCGTGGAAGGCGTAGGCCGTGTCGCACCAGGTGCAGCGCAGATTGCAGCCCGTCAGCCGCACGAAGACGCACGGCAGTCCCGCACGCGATCCTTCCCCTTGAATTGATTTGAAAATTTCGGTGACGATCATGACTCGCAAACGAACACTAACGCTGGTCTGTAGCCGCTTTTCTTCGGCGAAGATAAATCACGGCGCCGATTGCAACAGCCATTTCCCCGAGCGTCACCGGGACGGCTACGCGCAATCCCCAGCCGACCGCCAGATACATAAATGACGTGATGACTGCGGGGATGCCGATGATGTAGAACGCGCGGTTCACTGTGTCACTCGGAATTTCGCCGTCGGCCTGAATCCATTCCTGTGTTACGGCCGGTAGGTGGCCGCAGTTACGTCCGTCTCCCACACCGTGATACTCGAAATTCCCGCGCCGTTGGCGGGCTGTTTCATCTGCTTCGACGCTTCATCATAAATATAGCGCGCAATATTTTCAGCCGACGGATTGATCGAATCGAACGGCGCAAATTCATTCAAGAAGCGGTGGTCGAGCGCGCGGATGACGCCTTGAATGACTTGTTTTAGATGCACGAAATCGTAGAGCAGCCCGACGCTATCGAGTTCCTTGCCCGCGAGCGTCACGCGCACTTTGTAATTGTGTCCGTGAACGTTCTCGCACTTGCCCTTGTACCCCCGGAGCGCGTGCCCCGCGGCAAATGATTCGTCCACGCTGACTTCATACATGAAATTTCCCCTGTTCGATATTTCGAAGCGGCCTCGCGCCCGCCTCCCCCGCCTAGGATTTCTCCATGAAGCGCGTCACTTCGGCGAGATCCTGCGTGGTCGTGTACTCGGGCAGCGACTCCAGAAAAATCTTACCATAGCGCATCCGCTGAATCCGGCCATCCAAAATGGCCAGCACGCCGCGGTCGGTCTTCGATCGAATCAGCCGCCCGAATCCCTGCTTGAGCGCGAGCACGGCCTCCGGTACTTGATATTCCGCGAAGGCGTCGCGCCCGTCCTCTTTCAGCGCGCGCACCCGCGCGGCTACAATCGGATCCGTGGGCACCGCGAACGGAAGCCGGTCGATGATCACGCACGAAAGCTGTTCACCCGGCACGTCGACTCCTTGCCAGAAACTTGCCGTAGCGAACAGAACGGCATGCGGCGTGGTCTTGAATCGCTCGAGCAGAATGGAGCGGGGCGCGGTCCCTTGCAGAAGCAGCGGATAATTCGTCTTCGCCTGCACGCGTTCGAAGACGTCGCGCATCTGTACGTAGCTGGTGAACAAGCAGAACGCGTGTCCCTCGGTGATCTCGAGCAGCCGCACGATTTCTTCCGCCGCGTTCACCGGGAACGACGGATGTTTCACATCGGGCAAATCCTTCGGAAGATAAAGAATCGCTTGCTGCCGAAAATCGAATTCATGCGGCAGCACTCGCTCCGTCACCGCTTGCAGTCCCAGCCTCTGCTTCAGGAAATCGAAATGTTCGGCGACGGCCAGCGTTGCGGACGTCAAAACCACCGTATCGAATTGATCGAAGAGCTTCTCGCGGAGGATTTCGCTCACATCAATCGGCGTCGC
>DASPVY010000297.1:0-5467 GCA_035622115.1 Candidatus Acidiferrales bacterium | reverse complement strand
TCCGACCAGACGCTCGCCCGTCTTCGTGATGGCCACGACAGATGGGGTGGTGCGTCCGCCTTCCTGGTTTGGGATGACGACGGGCTCGCCGCCTTGCATGACAGCGACGACCGAGTTCGTGGTCCCAAGGTCAATACCGATGATCTTGCTCATTGAGGAACTCCTTATGCGTGGATCGGGGATAGAAAAGAGCGAATCATGTTTTCGAATCGCGCGCCAGTATACATGTTGAGTGTGATGTTGTCAAGTTTCTTGATGGGGCCTAAATCGCCTGCTTTCAACTCCATATGAACGCCCTCATGCACGTGTTGTCATTATGCAGGAAGTGAGGTCCGGCGCCGCGTGGCAGCGGTTTTCAATGCGTTTTTCGCGTGGCTGACGCCGGCAACCGCAGCTGCATCTTAGTTCAATTGGGCCCGACAATCTACACTGGCGCGCCAAATCACCGCCTCGCAGGCGCGTCAAATGAGGTTAAAATAGACGCGCATGGGAAGCCTGGACGCAACAGAGGAGCGTGAATGAGCGCGAGCAAACAATCGGTGTTTCGCGTGGCGATATTGCTGATCGTAGTTCTCGCGTTCGCGGCGGCGAGGCTGGTTCTGCATAACCGGCCGAATTTTCCGCCCATGCACTCCGCCGCCATGAATCCCCCCGCAGCGGAAGAAGCCACGAGCGGCTCTGCAACCGCTGAAGCGGCGGCAATCAACCCAGCCACTGCGCCCGCTCCGGCGCCGGCGCTAACGATCCCGGCGACTCAGTCGAATTCGCCGACGAGCAAGCACACACCTCCCACGACGAAGACTGTGGCCGCTCCGGACGACACAGTCAAAGCCGTCGGGTCGAAATCAGCGCCCGTAGAGATGGAAATTTTCAGCGATTACCAGTGCCCGACGTGCGGCGCATTCTACGAACAGACTTTGAAACCATTGATCAGCGACTACGTTGCATCGGGCAAAGTGTACCTGGTGCATCGAGATTTTCCTCTTCCCATGCACAAGTATTCTTACGAAGCGGCGCGCTGGATCAATGCGGCGGCGAGAATCGGACGCTTCCCCGAAGTGGAACAGGCGCTTTACGACAACCAAAGCTCATGGTCGGCGGACGGAAACATCGGGAAATTCGTCGCCACCGCCCTCTCCCCCGAAGACTTCAAGCGCGTGGCGAGAATGATGGAAGCATGCCCGCAGGATAATGCAGGCGTGACGCCGGCGAATTTCGCGCAGGCGGGACAATCGGCGCACGCATGCCCGTTCGACGCATCGATTGAAAAGGACAAGTCGCTCGGGAACACGGTCCCCGTAAGCGGCACGCCGACGTTCCGTTTTTATTACAAGGGCAAGACGTACGGGCCGATGTCGGGATTCGTCTCGTGGCCGATTATGAAGCAGTTTCTGGACCAGGTGCTGAGCCAATAGAATGGGCGAAAGTTCGAGTTCGCGCGCGGGAGGAATCCTGCTGTTGATCGGGCGGCTCGGCCTTGCTGCGATTTTCCTCGTCGCCGCGTACGCCAAGTTGAAACCGCAAGTGCCGGGGCCGTGGACCGTCGGAGCGGTAAAAACCTCGCTCTCGATGTTCGCGATGCAGGTGGATTCTTATCAACTGCTGTCGGCCGCGTCGGCTGATTTCGTCGCGCACACGCTTCCCTTCTTCGAACTGTTTCTGGGATTGTGGTTGCTGAGCGGAATCGCCTTGCGGCTGTCGTCGGTGGCGGCGGCGCTGCTGCTGGGCGGTTTTTACGCCACGCTCATCCGCACCTATGCCAAAGGGCTCGAAATCAATTGCGGATGTTTCGGCCCGGGCGAGCGGCTGACTCCCAAAAGACTTGCGCTCGAAGGGCTGATGATCGTGCTGGCGCTTGGCGTCGCCATCGGCGCCTACGTAATGGCCCGCAGGAAAACAATCCCGCCCGAAAGTGCGGCGGCCTCCCCCGAATTTCAGCGAGCGCGCTGACCAACCGTCCCGCTTGAATCGAATTCCAATATTTGACAAGAACGTGACACGCCGCGGATGGATTCCGGGAGCGGCGCGCGATAGAATGTCGCCCCATTTCGGAGAGGACTCGAGCATGAAAGTGAAGGCAAATCACGCGCTTGCGGCGTTGAGTATCACTATGGCGATCGTGTGTTTCGCGACGCCGGCAGCGCGGGGGCAAGCGGCCAAGCAACTTACCGTCGAAAGACTATTCAGTCCACCGAACCTCAGTGGAAACACGGTTCGAGGAATCGAATGGAGCCCGGACGGCAAACGCTTCGCTTATTTTCACGATCCTGCCAGCGCGAAAGATCCCGCTACAGAGCTATGGACGATGGACGCGGCAACCGGAAAAACGCGCGTTCTCGTCGGCTCGAAACTGCTTGGGGAGCTTCTGGCGCCTCCCAAACAGAGCGCCACGCAGCCCACGGGCCTCGGCCGCGTGATACCCCAGGATTATGAATGGTCGCCCGACGGCAACGCGCTGCTCTTCGTCGGCGACACGCAATTAGTTTGGCTCGATCTGAAAACGATGTCGCACGCGCCGCTGGCGCAGGGCGGCGCGGGAATCGAAGACCCGAAGATTTCGCCCGATGGAAAGTGGGTGAGCTACGTTCAGGATTTCAATCTTTGGGTCGTGAACGTGGCGACCAAAGAGAAGAAAGCGCTGACCACGGGCGGCTCGGAGGAAATTCTGAAGGGGAAATTGGATTGGCTCTATCCCGAAGAACTTTCGAGCAAGACGGCATACTGGTGGTCGCCGGACTCGTCTCAAATCGCGTATTTCGAAATGGACGAGCGGCCGGTGACGAAATATCCGATCTACGATATGAGCACAGACATCGGCGCAGTGGAAATTACGCGCTTCCCACAGGCCGGCGAGGCGAATCCAATCGTGCGCGTGGGAGTCGTTCCCGTCACCGGGGGCGATACGCGCTGGCTCGACACCGGCGCGGACACGAATGTTTATATCGCGCGCGTCAACTGGGCGCCCGACGGAAAACAAATCGCGATCCAGCGCCTCAATCGCGAACAGACGAAGCTCGATGTTTTGCTTTTCGATGCGGCGAGCGGAGCTTCAAAGACGGTTCTGACCGACACCGACAGGTATTGGATCAATCTGAGCGACGATTTTCATTTTCTTGCAGGGGGCAAGCAATTTCTCTGGACGAGCGAGCGTACGGGCTTTCGGCACATCTACCTCTACGACACCACCGGAAAATTGCTCAAGCAGATTACCAGCGGCGAGTGGGGCGTGAGCGGCGTCGAAGGATTCGGGCCCCAAAGCGAAAACGGTCTGGTGGTAGACGAGCACAACGGCTACGTCTATTTTCTGTCCGACAAAGATGATGCGATCGAGTCGCAACTCTATCGCGCTTCCCTCCGCGATGGCAGCCTCACGCAACTGACGCACTCGCGCGGCGTCCATCTTCCGGAAATCGCGCCCGATGCGTCCGCCTTCGTGGATACGTACTCCGACGCCAACACGCCGCCGAAGCAGGATCTCGATCGCATCGATGGTACGCGCGTCGCGATTCTCTCTGAAAATAATGTGCCGCAACTCGCGGACTACCACTTGCCGCGCGTGGAGTTCGCCACCGTCAAAGCCGATGACGGCACGGTTCTTCACGCCTACATGATCAAGCCGGCGGATTTCGATGCGGCGAAAAAATATCCGGTGCTGGTTTCGGTCTATGGCGGCCCGGACGCTCAAAACGTTCGAGATCAATGGAACCCTGAGAATCTGTGGTCCGATATTCTGGCCGAGAAGGGCTGCATCATCTGGGGGCTCGATAATCGCGGCTCGACCGGACGGGGTCACGCGTTCGAAACGCCCGTCTATCACCATCTCGGAAAAGTGGAGCTCGACGACCAGCTTGCCGGCATCACATATCTGAAGTCGCTGCCCTTCGTGGACGGCGCGCGCATCGGGATTTGGGGATGGAGTTATGGCGGATACATGACGCTGACGGCGCTGTTCGATGCGCCGGATATATTCAAGGCCGGCGTGGCCGTCGCGCCGGTCACCGATTGGAAGCTCTACGACACCGCTTACACCGAGCGCTATATGGGAATGCCGCAAGCGAACGAGGCCGCCTACCATGAGTCTTCGCCGGCTTATTTTGCACAGAATTTGAAGGGCAAGCTGATGGTGGCCCACGGGACCGGCGACGACAACGTCCATTTTGCCAACACGGCGTTGCTCCTGAATCATTTTATCGACGCAGGAAAATATCCGAAGCTGATGATTTTTCCGGGTCGCGGCCACCCGATGAGCGATCGCCCGGCGCAGCTCGAGTTGTTCAACAGTATTACGCAATTTCTGCTCGACAACTTGTGACGCGAAGCTACGACACGGGAAATAAAACCGGCGGCGACATCCGGGATTCCCCGGTGTCATACTTACCAGGACGATGAACGCGCCCATTGGCACACGTTGCGCGCTGGCTGCGGCCGTACTCATTTCGGCGGCAGCCGCCAGCGCTGCGCAAACCCAGGACGCCGCGGCCGTGGCCGGCCAAACCGACGCGGCGGAATCCTCGCAGAACCAGGTTCCCGAGCTTAGAGCCGGTCCGTCGCTTGAAAAGGCATTCGAGGACATGTACCGGCTGAAATTCGAAGACGCGCGCGCAACCATCGGCGCGTACGATCGCGTGCATCCGAATGACCCGCTGGGAGCGTCGGCCCAGGCCGCCAGCTACCTTTTCGAGGAATTCCAGCGCAAGGGCGTCTTCTCTTCGGCGTTTTTCCTGGACGACAAGAAACTGCTTGTCGGCGTGGACGGTTCCGTCGAGGAGAATCGTAATCCGAAATTTCTGGAAGCCGACGGGCGCGCGCGAAAGCTAGCCCGCGACCGCCTGGGCGCCGATTCGCGCGACGCCGAAGCGCTCCTGGCGCTCACGCTGGCCGATGGAATGGAATCGGATTACGACGCGCTGATCGAAAAGAAGCAAATCGCCAGCCTGGAGCTGATGCGGCAGGCGGACGGGGAAGCGTCGCGCGTCCTGGCGCTCGATCCGAATCTGCAGGACGCGTACGTCTCGCTGGGCGTGGCGGGCTACATCATTGGCTGCCTGCCGAGCTACAAGCGCGCGATCTTGTGGTTTGGCGGAATCCATGGCGACCGCATGCGCGGAATCACGCTGATGCAAAATGCGGTGGATCATGGCCATTACCTCCAGCCGTTTGCCAAAATCATGCTGGCACTCGCGGACGAGCGCGAGCACCACTTCGATCTCGCGCAGCAGTTGCTCGCGCAGCTCGCGCAGCAGTTCCCCGAGAATCCGTACTTCGAGCAGGAACTCGTAATCGCCCAGCGAGCCGCTCATAAGCAGTAAGCGCCGCCGGCCCGCGCGGCTACCACGTCACGCGGACGCGATAATCGAGCGTTGACGTCCCATTCTTCGCCACGGGAATATCGAACCCGAGCGTCGTGGCATCCAACTTTCTTGCGTCATAGTTCGACTTCTCGACTGTCCAATCCCCGCCGATCGGC
>DASPVY010000296.1:0-5269 GCA_035622115.1 Candidatus Acidiferrales bacterium | reverse complement strand
TCGCGCGCTCGAATCAGGCGCTCGCGCTTTTGGGCCTCAGTTCCATTTCGGTTCTACGCGCGGACTCGCGTTTCCGCGCGCTCGGACTGGCGATCCTATTCTCGATCGGTCTGGGACTCTTCGCGCCCTCGGTGAACCACGAAAACCGACGTCGAAGCCGGGAAGGGATGTCGTATGGATGTTGAGACCCAGCATTTGATTCTGGATGTCAGCGACGCCACTTCGATGCCTGCTTACGTCGCGCGGCCGGTGGGCGAAGTTCCGGCTCGCGGCCTGATCGTTTGTCAGGAAGCCTTTGGCGTCAACACGCATATCCGCGACATCACCGAGCGCTTTGCCCGTCAGGGATATGTCGCGGTCGCTCCCGAACTGTTTCATCGCACTGCAGTGGGTCTGGAGGTGCAGTATGACGATTTCGAAACGGCCATGCCTCACGTTCGTGCTCTCACAGATCCGGGACTCGAAGCCGATCTGCGCGCCGCCTATGGTTTTCTCCGCACCAACGCAGTCGGTCCCAACTCTCCGATTTCCGCGATCGGGTTTTGCATGGGAGGCCGTGCCGCGTTTCTCGCCGCACTCACGCTGCCTTTGAATTGCGCCGTCTCGTTCTATGGCGGCGGAATTGCGCCGAACGATCGCAATCCAGGCTTGCTCGCGCGCGTGAAAGAACTGCGCGCTCCTGTCCTGCTGGTGTGGGGCGGCAAGGATAAACACGTAAATGCGGCTCAGGCCCGCGCAGTCACAGACGTCTTGCGCGAAGCTCAAAAAGGTTTTGTCAGCGTCGAGTTTTCAGAGGCCGACCATGGCTTTTTCTGCGACGCTCGACCGAGCTACCATGCCGTTTCGGCCACGCAGGCCTGGCAACTCGCTCTTGCCTTCCTCGAATCCAACGCCACTCGCCGGGATCAAGCGCGCACGGCCCGCGTCTAGCCGCGCCGCCCGCGTGCAGCTTCGCCGCCGCTGGAAGTCTCGAATTTCGAATCGTTATGGCCAAAGTGCTCGACCAACTTAGGGCGACACTTTTCGTCACGTGCCGCTCCTAAATGAGGCCGCGAAGTCCCACAAAATCCTGCCCCCAAATACACGAACGTTGGTATTCCCCGAGAATCCCCCAACTATGTAGCTTCTAATGAGGCAGTCAAAAGGTGGGAAACCTTCATCGGGCTGAATTTACGAGGTTCGGGTCAAGATGGCGAAAATTCTGATCGCCGACGACAACGATTGGGTCCATCGGGCACTCTCTGCCCTGCTCGCAGCGCAAAACTGGTCCGTCGTTGGCCGCGCCAAATCCGGTCTGCAAGCGATTGCGATGGCGGAAGAGGCTGGGGCAAGCGCTTCGGGTGGGCTGGATCTGGCGATTCTTGACATCGCGATGCCGGAGATGGACGGGCTGCACGCGGCGGCAGAAATTTTGAAAAAGATCCCGGATTTGCCGATCATTGCGTACACATTTCACAAGAGCGACGCCCTGGAGCTAGAAGCCAAAAAAACCGGCATCCGCGAAGTGATTTCGAAGGGTGATCCTCCCGAAATGCTGATCCAGACGATTCGAGAATTGCTCGGGCGATCTTCGGGTATCTCAACCACTCCCGACGTTCAAAATTCCAGCAATACATCGCCTCCGGCGGAAACCGCCGCGACATCCGAGTCTCCTGGGCCCGACGAAACGGAAAATCCTTCCGAA
Source organism: Candidatus Acidiferrales bacterium (assembly GCA_035622115.1). Classification (GTDB taxonomy): domain Bacteria; phylum Acidobacteriota; class Terriglobia; order Acidiferrales; family UBA7541; genus Palsa-147. The sequence continues at coordinate 3,585 of DASPVY010000296.1, read as the reverse complement.
GCCAGCGCGAAGGCGTAAGCGAATCGCAAATCATCCGAAGTGAAGCGCCTGCGCCTTTCTCGCTTGAGTTTCTCCCTTCGATTTCCGAGGTAGCGGTGTCATTTGACACCACTACCACTTCCGACTTGGATTTCTGACTTGGGGCGATTCGCGGTAAAGTGGAACTCTTTTGGAGACCACGACGTGATCATTGCGCGCAGCCCCATGCGCATTTCGCTCGGCGGCGGCGGAACGGACTTGCCGTCGTATTACGAAAAATTCGGCGGCTTCGTCGTGGCCGCGGCGATTACGCAGTACGTTTACATCACGATCAACGATGCGTTCTGGCCGCAGATCCGTTTGAAATATTCGAAACTCGAAGAAGTGGAGACGGTCGACCAAATTCAGCACCCGATTATCCGCGAAGCGATGAAATTGACCGGCGTTATGGGCCCGTACCTCGATATCGTCAGCCTCTCCGACATTCCCGCTGGCACGGGACTGGGTTCCTCCGGCAGTTTCACGACCGCGCTGCTTCGAGCGCTACACACGCTCAAAAGGAATTTCGTGCCGCCGCAGGAACTTGCCGAGCAAGCCTGCCATATCGAAATTGATGTGTTACGCGAGCCGATCGGAAAACAGGATCAGTACATTGCGGCGTTTGGCGGAATCAGCAGTTTTGAGTTTTTGCCGGATCACCGGGTGGCGGCGGCGCCGCTGAAAATGCCGCCTGAAGCGCTGGCGAATCTCGAAGACAATCTGTTGCTTTTTTTTACGGGAAGCGCGCGCGCCGCGTCTGAAATTCTGCGCGATCAGGATCAACGGACGAAAACCGGCGGAGCGGAAATGCTGGAGAATCTGCACTACACGAAAGAGCTCGGCCTCGCGAGCCGCGACGCGCTGGCCGCCGGAGACCTGAGGAAATTTGCGGATCTGATGCACAGGCACTGGGAGCACAAGAAGAAACGCTCGCCCGGAATGAGCAACGGACGCGTGGACCAACTCTACGAACTCGCGCGAAAGAACGGCGCGCTCGGAGGAAAGCTGGTGGGCGCGGGGGGCGGCGGATTTTTGATGCTTTACGCGGAGGACAAGACGCGCGTGCGCCACGCGATGCGCGAGGCGGGACTGCGCGAAGTGCGAGTGCAGTTCGATTTTGGCGGGACGACAGTGGTCGCGCATTCCTAGGAGGACTGGTGCTGCCAGTGGCCATACTCGCCGGAGGGCTAGCGACGCGGCTGCATCCGGCGACGGAGAAAATTCCGAAGTCGCTGCTGGAAGTCAACGGCGAGCCGTTCGTGGCGCATCAATTGCGATTGCTGCATGCGAACGGAGTGCGCCGCGTGGTGCTCTGCGCCGGCCATCTGGGCGAAATGATCCGCAACGCGCTCGAAGACGGCGGCGCGTATGGCGTCGAGGTTGACTACTCTTTTGATGGTGCCACACTATTAGGAACGGCAGGCGCGGTGAAGAATGCGCTGCCGAAATTGGGTGACGAGTTTCTGGTGCTGTACGGCGATTCATACCTCGTCTGCGACTACGCCGCGGTGGCGCGAGGATTCGCCGGGAGCGGCAAATTGGGGCTGATGACGGTATTTCGAAACGACGGGAAGTGGGACGCAAGCAACGTGGAATTCGACGGCGAGCGGATTCTCGCGTACAGCAAGACGGCGAAGTCTACACGCATGAACTACATCGATTACGGGCTCGGAGCGTTCCGGGCTGCTGCCTTCGACGGCATCCAGGAGGCCGGCGCTTACGACCTGGCCGACCTGTACGGCGATTTGCTGCGCCAGCAGCAACTCGCGGGCTTCGAAGTGACTCAACGATTCTATGAAATCGGTTCGGCTGCGGGCCTTGAAGAGACCTCGCGATACCTCGCGGCGCAAGGAGTTGCGCGCAAGTGAGCGGACACAAAACGTTTGCGCAGCAATTTCTCGCGGAAGCGGGCGAAGTAATCGCGCGGCTCGACTCGACCGTGATCGAGCGCGCGGCGGGGATGCTTGCGGCGACGCGTGCGGGCGGCGGGCGGCTGTTTATTCTTGGCGTCGGCGGCAGCGCGGCAAATGCTTCGCACGCAGTGAATGATTTCCGAAAAATCGCGGGGATTGAGGCGTACGCGCCGACAGACAACGTCTCCGAATTGACAGCGCGAGTGAACGATGAGGGCTGGGCGACCGTCTTCGATCGGTGGCTGAAGACCAGCCGGCTGCGCGCAAACGATCTGGTTCTGGTGTTTTCGGTCGGCGGCGGCAATCTCGAATTGAACGTAAGCCCGAATCTCGTGGCCGCGCTGAAATATGCGAAGACGGTGGGCGCGAAGATCATCGGCGTAGTGGGGCGCGACGGCGGTTACACGGCCGAAGTGGCCGACGCGTGCGTCTTGATTCCCTCGGTGAATCCGGCGCACATCACGCCGCACGTGGAGGCGTTTCAGGCGGTGGTATGGCACCTGCTGGTCACGCATCCGGCGGTGAAAATTGAAGAGACGAAGTGGGAATCGACGACGCACCCGGAAAAATCGCGGCGCGCAGTGTTTCTGGATCGCGACGGCGTGATCAACCGCGCGATCGTGCGCGACGGCACGCCGCACTCGCCGGCAACGCTGGACGAACTGCAAATTTTCCCGGACGTGCCCGCAGCGCTGCGCAAATTGAAGCAGCTGGGCTTCCAATTACTGGTGATCACGAATCAGCCGGACGTCTCGCGGGGGACGCGAACGCGCGAAGCCGTGGAGAACATCAACAACAAACTCTCAGCCTCGTTGCCGCTCGACGACATCATGGTTTGCTATCACACCGACGCGGACAATTGCACGTGCCGCAAGCCGAAGCCGGGAATGATTCTGGATGCGGCGCGCAAATACGATATCGATCTTTCGGTGAGCTATCTCGTGGGCGATCGCTGGCGCGATATTGAGGCGGGAAAAAATGCGGGCTGCACGACGATCTGGATTGACGCGGGCTATCGCGAATCGCAACCGGTGCGAGGCGCGGACGCGCGTGTAGGCTCTCTGCGCGAAGCGGCCGACTGGATTATTCAGGCCGCGGCGAAAGGAGCGGCGCGGTGAGGCCCGTGAGCGAGCTCGGCGTGAAGATTTTCGGCGATGGCGCCGACGTCGCGAGCATTCTCGAACTCTATCGCCAGCCGTGGATCCGAGGATTCACGACGAATCCGACGCTGATGCGGAAGGCCGGCGTCACCGACTATCGCGCGTTTGCGTCTGAGATTCTGGAGCGCGTCACGGACCGGCCGATTTCGTTCGAGGTGCTGGCCGATGACGCGGCCACGATGGAAGCGCAGGCGCGAGAGATTGCGAGCTGGGCGCCGAACGTCTACGTAAAGATTCCGGTGACGAATACGCGGCGCGAGCCGATGCGTGATTTGATACGCAGGCTCAGCAGCGACGGAATTCAAGTGAACGTGACTGCGGTTCTCGCGCTCGAGCAGGTGCGCGAAGTGGGCGATGCGCTCGCAGGCGGCGCTCCTTCCTGCGTTTCAGTGTTTGCGGGCCGAGTTGCGGACACAGGACGCGATCCAGTCCCCGTGATGCGCGAAGCGCTGGAGATTTTGCGCAGAAATCCCAAGGCGGAGTTGATCTGGGCG
>DASPVY010000295.1:0-8815 GCA_035622115.1 Candidatus Acidiferrales bacterium | reverse complement strand
GAATTTCGTTGATGACGTCGGAGACGTTGCGGGTAACCTCGGAAACAATGTTGGGGCTCGTCTCGCGCGTCGATTTCCAACTTTTCGGCAGATACGATTGCCGCGTGTGCGTTTTGCGCTGGGCGACTTCGCGGAACCCCGCGGCGATCACGGTGATCTTCACGGATTCCTTCATCGCGTCGTCCTGCACCGCACCGAAAATGATGTTCGCGTTTTCGTGCGCCGCTTTCTGAATGATCGAGGACGCTTCGTGCACTTCGTGAAGGCTGAGTGTGGACGAGCCCGTCACGTTGATCAGAATTCCCTGCGCGCCCTGAATGCAGTTGTCTTCGAGCAGCGGTGAATTGATCGCGCGGTTCGCGGCATCGACGGCGCGATTCGCTCCCGAAGCGATTGCCGTACCCATCACCGCATAGCCTTGCCCCGACATGATCGTCTTCACATCGGCAAAGTCGCGATTGATGATTCCGGGAATCGTGATGATATCGCTGATGCCCTGCACCGCCTGGCGCAAAATATCGTCAGCGATGCGGAACGCCTCGAAAAAGCTCGTGCCGTGCTCGACGCATTCCATCAATCGCTCGTTGGGAATCACGATGACGGTATCCACGCATCCGACGAGTTCCGCAAGCGCCTGTTCGGCCTGCTGCATGCGCCGCTTGCCCTCGAACGCAAACGGCTTAGTGACCACCGCGACGGTGAGCGCGCCGAGCTCGCTCGCGAGATTGGCCACCACGGGCGCGCCGCCGCTGCCCGTGCCTCCGCCCAGTCCGGCGGTGACAAACACCATGTCCGCGCCGTCGAGCGCTTCGAGAATTTTATCGGTATCCTCAAGCGCGGCTTTGCGGCCGGTGTCGGGATTTGCGCCGGCGCCGAGTCCCTTTGTGAGTTTCGCGCCGACTTGCAATTTCACCGGCGCCTGCGAAAGTTTCAGCGCCTGCAAATCCGTATTCGCGGCGATGAATTCCACGCCTTCAAGTTTGGCGCGGATCATGCGATTCACGGCGTTCGTGCCGCCGCCGCCCACGCCAATGACCTTGATCTTTGCGCCATTGGTCGGCTCTTCACTGAACGAAACGCGCAGTCCTGCTTCTTTTGCTGCCATGCTTCCTCCCCTCGAATCTTCCCGTCCGAAAATTTCCGGATGGCCCTCCTAGGATGCTCCCGCAAACAATGCCTTCAGCTTGCCAGTCCAACCCGCCGGATTCGCACCGGCGAGCCGCCGCGTACGCGCGCCGTAGAGGACGAGTCCCACGGACGTCGCATACTCGGGCTGGTTCATTTCCTCGTTCATGCCGCTGATGCCGCGCGGAGATGCCACGCGCACCGGCAACGAGAATGTCTTTTCCGCGAGCTCGGGGAAGCCGCGCAAGCGCGCGCCGCCTCCCGTGAGAAGCAGGCCCGCGGGAATCTGCGAGTCGAGCCCGGCGCGCCGCAATTCATCGCGGACGAGAGTGAGCAACTCCTGTGCGCGAGCTTCGACGATTTCGGCGAGCGTTCGTGCGAAAACGGTGCGCGGCGGCCGGTCGCCGACGCTGGCAATTTCGATGGCCTGATCCTGAGGAACCATTTCGCGCATCGCGGCGGCAAACTCGCGTTTGATTTTTTCGGCTTCGGGAATCGGCGTACGCAGTCCAACGGCGAGATCGTTCGTGAAATGATCGCCGCCGACCGGAACCGCGCCCGTATGGCGAACTACCCCGCCGCCAAAAACGATGAGCTCAGTTGTGCCGCCACCGATATCGAGCAGGCACGCCCCCAGTTCGCGCTCATCCTGCGTGAGGCAAGCTTCGGCCGAGGCGAGAGGTTCAAGAACGGTGTCGCTCACGACGATGCCCGCGCGATTCACGGCGGTGACGATGTTCTGCGTGGCCGTCGCCGAGGCGGTGACGATGTGGACGTTCGATTCGAGGCGATGGCCGACCATGCCGATCGCGTCGCGAATGCTGTCCTGTTGGTCGAGAAAAAATTCCTGCGGCAAGACGTGAAGGACTTCGCGATCTTCAGGCAGCTTAACATTGCGCGCTGCTTCGACGGCGCGGCGCACATCTTCTTTCTGGATATCACGCGGGCGCTGGCCGAGAGTGACGCCGCCGCGGCTGTTTACGCCGCGCACGTGCCCGCCGGCCACGCCGACTAATGCGCTATCCAGCGGAATTCCAATGACGCTCTCCGCCTGCTCGATGGCGTTGCGAATCGAACTCACCGCGAGCTCGAGCGTGGCAATCTGGCCTTTGCGCCAGCCGCGCGATTCCGCTGCGCCGAGCGCAACGAATTTTATGGCGCCGCCGTTTTCATCCTGTTCGCCGACCAGCGCGCACGTTTTTGTGCTGCCGATATCCAAGCCGACGATGTATCGTTCCTTCTTTCCCAATTTCAGACTCCTCGAATCTCTATCCTGACTTTAACCGCTTCGCTCCGCGCTTTGAAAACTGCTGTGCGGCGAGCGGCGGAGAACTTTTCGTTTTCGGATCCTGCCGCTGTGCGACGGTGTTCGGTCTGGGCCGACCGCTGTCCGCATCAGGATTCACGACGACTTCGCCATCAAACCGCATGTCCACCATTTCGACACGCCCGACCTGCGATTTGATCTCGCCCATCTTGCCAAGGAGTGTTCGAAAGCGATTTTGAAAATCGCGATCGCCGAAGAACACCAGCAGAGGTCCGTCCGCGGACTTCGCCGTCGACAAGCCATCGTCCGGAAGGCGGGAAAACGTGACCTGCAAGTTTTTGGCGTCGGAGAGATCGACTTCGCTTACCAGATCGCTCGAGCCCGAGCGCGCCGTGTCGATTTGTTGCAAGAACGCACTGAACATGCGCATGCGCCGCTCGCGCTCGTCGGCGGGAAGGCCCGCGTGCAAGCCGGTCACAACCGGAAAATGAAAATCGCCTTCGAGCGGGCGATCGAGAATGACTCCATGGGAGTCGACGAGCGCGAGCTCGCCGTCCTCGCGATGGAACGCGACGGGCGTGCGCTCAGCGATTTCCACCTCCACGCGATTCGGGAGCGCACGGCGAACCACGGCGCGCTCGACCCAGGGCAGCGCTTCGAGCTGCTTGCGCCGCGTTTCCAATGGAATTCGAAGGACGCTGTGCCCACGATCCACCGAAAAGATTTCGAGAACATTCGCGCGCGTCACGAAATGATTTCCGCTCAAGGAAATCTGATCCGGATGCTGGAGCGACATTTCCGGCGATGTGAGAACGAAACGGCCCGTGGCGTAGAGCGCGCCGGCAATCGCGAGCGAGGCCAGCACTGCCACCGTGACGCGCAGGTACGTCTTCCAGGCGTTCTTCCCGAATTTGCGCCGGCGAATCTCCACCCGCTTCTGCCGGCGAAGATACTTCGGTTCCTCTTCCGCCAGGACTTCCTGCGGGTAGGCTTGCGCGTCGATGGCCTTCAGTTTTTCCAGAAGATCACCTCGTTCTCAAGATCGAAGCCGAAGGCCGTCTTGATGCGTGCGCGCACATCATCCACAAGCTGCAGCATATCGTCGCAAGTCGCGTGGCCCACGTTGACGAAAAAATTCGCATGGAGGTCGCTGACCATGGCGTCGCCGATGCGCTTTCCTTTTAGTCCCAGCTCATCGATCATTCGGCCCGTCGATGCGCCCGGCGGATTCTTGAAAATGCAGCCCGCACTTTTTTGGTTCAGCGGCTGGCTCGAACGGCGCTTCTCGTTACAGATGCGGATCGCCGCGACGATTTCGGCGTACGGCTTCGAGGGCAATTCGAGTTTCACGCGCAGCATGATGTCGTCGGGCGCAAAGGAGGTATGTCGATAGTCGAAGCGCACGTCGTTGCCACTCAGAGTAATGTTGCGGCCCTCCGCCGCCCGATACAGCTCGATTTCACGCACGTAGGAGCCGATCTGCATGCCGTACGCGCCCGCATTCATGCGCAGCGCGCCGCCAACGCTGCCGGGAACGCCGATAAGCCCTTCCATTCCGCCAAGATCGTGCTTGGCGCAAAAGGTGACCGTGCCGCCGAGATCGGCAGCCGCATCAACGTAGGCGTAGTTGCCTTCGATGCGGACTCCGGGCTGCACCGTGGGCAGATGCAGGACAACCCAGGGCAATTCGCCGTCAGCGACAAGCAAATTCGAGCCGCCGCCGAGAAATTTGTGCGGGATGCCTTCGCTCTTCAACTCGCGAATCACTTCGGGAAGCGTTTCGTAGCGGCGGATGAGCAATTGATCGGTCGTTCCGCCGATGCCGAGCGAAGTGAGATCAGCAAGCGAAACTCCGGGGCGCAATTCGACGCCGAGAGCGGCGAGGCGCTTAGCCACCAGCTTGTCGTTAATTCGCATGAGGCTCCAGAAGTTGCGAACCAAGCAGCACGGCAAGCTGATCGAGTGCGCGGCCGACGCTACCAGCGCCAATCGTAAGAATTGCGTCTCCCGGATGCGCTTCCTGCAGGAGAAACTCGATCGCCGGCTGCATCGTGCCCGTAGAAATGACGTTCTTGTGGCCAGCAGAACTGATAGCGAGCGCGAGCGATTCGCCAGTGACGCCGTCAATCGGCGCCTCGCCGGCCGCGTAAATTTCAGTGGCGAGCAAAATGTCGGCCTGATTGAAGGCCTGACGAAATTCTTCCCACAGATGCTGAGTGCGCGAGTAGCGATGCGGCTGGAAAATCACCAGCAGCCGCTTGAACCCACAGCCGCGAGCGGCTTCGAGCGTGGCGCGGATTTCGGCAGGATGGTGGCCATAATCGTCGATCAGCGTGACGCCATTGAAAACGCCTTTGACTTCAAAGCGCCGCGCCACGCCGGAAAATTTCTCCAGGCCCTGTCGAATCAGGTCGGCCGGCACATTGAGCGTCAAGGCAACGGCAGCCGCAGCGGCGGCGTTGCGGACGTTGTGAATTCCCGGCGGCGACGGGAGATGAAATTCACCGAGATCATCGCCGTGATAGGCGAGCCGGAAGCGGCTGGACATGCCTTCGAGCTTGACGTCGCTGATGACCAGATCGGCCTGGCTGGACATGCCGTAGGTAATGACGGGCCGCTGGACATCCGGAAGGATGGCCTGAACGTTTGGTTCATCGAGGCAAAGAATGACGGCGCCATAAAAGGGAACCCGATTGACGAACTGCAAGAAGGTGCGCTGAATTTCTTCGAGCGAAGCGTAATGATCGAGATGCTCGCGATCGATGGTGGTGACGACGGCAATTACGGGAGCGAGAAGAAGGAACGAGCGATCGCTTTCGTCGGCCTCGACGACGATATATTCGCCCTGGCCGACGCGAGCATTGGCGCCGGCATGATTCACGCGGCCGCCGACGACAAAGGTCGGATCGAGGCCTGCGGCTGCGAGAACGGAAGCCGTCATCGAAGTCGTGGTGGTTTTGCCGTGCGCGCCGGCGACCGCGATGCCGTATTTCAGGCGCATCAGCTCCGCGAGCATTTCCGCGCGCGGAATCACTGGAATTTTCAGGCGGTGGGCTTCCATGACTTCGACGTTGTCCGGCTTCACGGCCGAGGATACGACGACGACGTGGGCGCCGCGAACGTTAGCGGCAGCGTGGCCTTCATAGATTTTTGCGCCGAGACCTTCAAGGCGCACGGTGACGGGCGAAGGTTTGGTATCGGAGCCCGAAACAGCGTAACCGCTCGAAAGCAAAACCTCGGCAATGCCGCTCATGCCGCTGCCGCCGATTCCGATCAGATGAATGCGCTGAAAATTGCGGAATGAAACCGTCACGTGCGCGCCACTCCCTCGAGCAACTCCACGATGTCCTCAACGGCGCGGGGCCGGGCGAGGGCTCGGGCATTCTGTTCGATTTCGCTGATCCTCTGGGGCTGGTCGAGGAGAGAGAAAAGTTCGGTTGTGAGACGCTCCGGCGTCAATTGATCCTGCGGGAGCACCTTTGCCGCACCAGCTGCTTCCATGGCACGGGCATTGCGAAGCTGATGGGCGTCAGTTGCGGCGCCGAAGGGGATGAAGATGGCGGCACGTCCGGCGGCTGAGACTTCCGCCACGGTGATCGCACCCGCGCGGCAGACAATTACGTCGGCCTGGGCAAACCGCTCCGCCATGTTATCGATGAAGGGGCTGACCTCCGCATTGAATTCACGACGCGCATAGGCTACGCGAACGGCATTATAGTCGCGTTCGCCGGTCTGATGCACGATGAAAAGCTGGTTTTTTCGCGCAGCGAGAAGGTCGAGCGAGTCAACGACGGCGCGATTGATCGGAAGCGCGCCACGGCTGCCGCCAGTGATCAGGATGTGCAAGGGCGGCTGATGAGTGCGAACGGGGGCGGCAAAGAAGTCGCGGCGGACGGGGATGCCGGTGGCGACGGCTTTGGCGCCCCAAAATTTGGCCGTCTCCTCGAAACCGGTGGCGACGCGACTGGAAATGCGCACGAGCATGCGATTGGTGAAGCCCGGCTCGACGTTGGGCTCGAAGATGACGGTCGGGATGCGATGCAGAGCTGCCAGTGCGATCATCGGCCCGGAAGCGTAGCCGCCGACGCCGAACGCGGCGACAAAGTGATGGCGACGCAGAATTTTTTCGGAGTCCCACGCGCTGCCGGGCAACATGGCGGCGTTTTTCAGAAGCTTCATTCCGCCGATGCCCTTGAGACCCGCGACGCGGATCGTTTCGAGAGGCAACCCGGCTTGTGGCACGAGCCGCGCTTCGAGACCCAGTTGTGTTCCGACGAGCACGACTTCCCTTCTTGTAATGTCGACGGCCGACGTGGGCGTTGCGCCGGGATCGCAGCGCCGCAGCCATTCCTTCGCGACGGCGAGCATCGGAAAGACATGGCCGCCGGTTCCGCCGCCCGCAATCAATAACTTCATGCCACAACTCTCGAAGCGCGCGCCGCAGGCGGCGACAGCTCAACGAGCGGACTCGGCCAGCGAGCCATGCACCCGGTTCTCATTCCTCCGGCTGGGCGTGCTGGCTGATATTGAGGAGCACGCCGGTGGCCAGCAGCATCGCGAGCAAACTTGAACCCCCATAGCTGATGAACGGGAGGGGAATGCCTTTGGTCGGAACGAGGCCGAGAACGACGCTGAGATTGACGAGCGCCTGACCGACAACCAGAGTCGTGACGCCAAGCCCAAGGAAACGGCCAAAATCGTCCGGCGCCTGGATCGCGGCGCGAAACGCGCGCCATCCCCAGAATGCGAACAATGCGAGGACGGCAACGGCGCCGAGGTAGCCGAGCTCTTCGGCGATGACAGCGAAAATGAAATCAGTGTGCGCCTCAGGCAGATAAAAAAGCTTTTGCTTGCTTTCCATCAAGCCGACGCCGGAAAGGCCCCCCGAGCCGACAGCGATTATCGATTGAATGAGCTGATAGCCGTAGCCCTGCGGGTCGCCATCGGGCGCGCGGAAAGCCATCAGGCGGTGATAACGATAGGGCACGCGAACGATGAGCAGATAAACAACAGGCGCAGCGACGAGAACACCGCCGAGGAGATAGCAAACGTCGAGGCCCGCGACGAAAAGCATTACTATCGCGATAAAGAGAATCATCGCGGCCGTACCCATGTCCGGCTCAAGAAGAATGAGACCGGCGATGACAACCACGGGACCAAGCGCGGGCAAAAGCGAATGCATCGGGTCGTTGATATCGAACGAGCCGATGTGAAATAGCGCCGCGGATTGAAGCTTTTGCCGCGCCGTTAATGCGGCGGTGCGGAGGCGTCCGCCGAGCGCGGGCGAGGAGCGCCGCAACTCCAGGAACCAAGCCAGATATCCGATTACGACGAGTTTTGCGAACTCGGAGGGCTGAAAACTCGCAGGGCCGACTCGAATCCAGCGATGCGTGGCATGGGATCGATCGAGGAAGAAAACACCGATCAAGAGGAGCAGGATGACTCCGAGACTCGTGAAGATGACGCGAGTCTGGCGCAGTTTGCGATAGTCGAAATTCATCAGGACGAACATTCCCGCAATGCCGATGGCCATGCAGATGAGCTGGCGTATCAGAAAGCCATAGCCGCTGCCGCCCAGTTCGCGAATCGTGATGGCGGAGGAACTAAAAACCATGAGCGCGCCGGCGAGGCAGAGGGCGATGGTGACGCCGAAGAGTTTGCGGTCGGGTTGAACGGTTCTAGGCATCGAGCGTCCTTATCGGCACGAGATTTGGAAATCGTAGGCTGGGTGCTGGGCAATCCTTGGTGGCAGCTTGGTCGTCCCGCCGAAGAATGGCTGCGAAATCGCGTCGCTTTGCTGACGTGATTTTATCGTTCATGCGCGACCGGCCTTTGAGCCCGCTGCTGCGGCAGCTTGTGCGGCGAGTCGCGCGACCAACTCCTTGAAAACGCGGCCGCGATGCTCGTAGTTGTCAAACTGGTCGAAGCTGGCGCAGGCGGGCGCGAGGAGAACTGTGTCGCCGGGGCGCGCGCGCTCGAAAGCAATATTGACGGCGTGCTCGAGAGTTCCAGCGGGCTCGACGGGGACCGCGCCGGCAAGCTCGGCGGCGATTTTTTCGCTCGAAGCGCCGATCAGGAGAATCATCTTGGCGCGGTGGCGCAGCGGTTCGCGCAGCGGTGCGTACGGGCTGCCTTTGTCCTTCCCGCCGAGAATCACGATCAGCGGCGAATCGAACGCCTCGATGGCCTTGAGAGAAGCGTCCACGTTCGTGGCTTTCGAGTCGTTGTAAAAACGGACGCCGTTAATCTTGGCGACGAATTCGATGCGATGCTCGACGCCAGGAAATGATTTGACGCCCTGGGCGATCGCGAAGGGATCGGCTCCGGCGAGGCGCGCAGCGACGCAGGCGGCAAGGACGTTTTCAACGTTGTGCTGGCCGCGGAGAGGAATTTCGTCGCGACGCAGAATCGATTCCTCGGCGC
>DASPVY010000294.1:0-2187 GCA_035622115.1 Candidatus Acidiferrales bacterium | reverse complement strand
GAGCCACCGCGTGCTAGAATTTCCGGCTTGCTCCCATGTTCAAAAAGATATTGATCGCAAATCGCGGCGAAATTGCCGTGCGCATTCTTCGAGCGTGCCGCGAGATGCGCATTTCGAGCGTCGCGGTCTATAGCGACGCCGATCGCGCATCGCTCCACGTTCGGATGGCGGACGAAGCGTGTCGAATCGGCCCGGCGCCATCGCGAGAGAGCTATCTTTCAATCGAAAAAATCATTTCTGCCGCGCGTGGCGCCGGTTGCGACGCTCTTCATCCCGGCTACGGATTTCTTGCAGAGAATCCCGAGCTGGCGCGAGCTTGCGCAGCTGCGGGCATCACGTTTATCGGGCCTTCCGCCGATGCCATCGAGCGTCTCGGATCGAAAACGGCGGCAAGGCAGTTGGCGCGAAAAGCGGGCGTGTCGACGGTTCCCGGCACTCTCGACCCCATTGAAAACGCCGAAAAAGCAATTCAGACCGCGCGAAAAATGGGATTTCCGATTGTGCTGAAGGCCGTGGCGGGCGGCGGCGGAAAAGGAATGCGCCGGGTTGATGCGGAGAGCGATCTTCAGGCGGCATGGCGCGATGCGTCCTCAGAAGCGCTCAACGCCTTTAGCGACGCGCGTCTCTACCTCGAAAAATATCTCGTGCGGCCCCGCCATATCGAGATTCAAATTGTCGCGGACACGGGCGGCAATACCGTCTATCTCGGCGAGCGCGAATGCTCGATGCAGCGCCGGTATCAAAAGGTCATTGAGGAAGCTCCCTCGCCCATTATGACTCCCGAGCTGCGCCGTGCGATGGGCGAAGCCGCCGTGAAACTCGTGCGTGAAGGCGGCTACGTGAATGCCGGCACGTGCGAATTTTTGTTGGACGAGTCCAGGAATTTCTACTTCCTCGAAATGAATACCCGCCTGCAGGTTGAGCACCCGGTTACGGAGCTGGTAACGGGCCTCGATCTCGTCAAACTTCAGATTTCGATTGCCGCGGGTCTTCCGTTGCCGATAACTCAGCGCGACGTCATCCTTCGTGGCCACGCCATCGAGTGTCGAATCTACGCCGAAGATCCGGAGAATAATTTCTTTCCGTCGCCCGGCACGATCACGAATTTTTCCGCGCCGTCTGGCCCCGGAATTCGACTCGATGAAGGCATTTACACCGGCTGGACTGTCCCGAGCGAATACGACCCGATGCTGGGCAAGCTGATCGCTTGGGGTGATAGCCGAAGCGAAGCTCTCGGCCGGCTTACGCGGGCTCTTTCGGAGACTCAAGTCAGCGGCATTCGCACGAATATCGCATTTTTCCGCCACGTTCTCGCGGAGCAGGATTTCATTGTCGGGAAGATTCATACGCGATGGCTGGACGAATTTCTTGAACGGCCCGAGCGAGCGGCAGCTGCCGAGCACGACGCGGACGCAGAGGATGCGGCGATGATCGCAATCGCGCTGTGGCACTCTTCGCGCAATGATTTCGCTCCATTGCCTTCAAACGGAGCCCGTGGCGGCTCGCCATGGAAACAAGAAGCGCGCCGCGAACAGATTGAACGCACGCCTCAACGCTGAGACGCAAAGAATATTTCGGGCCGCGAAGCGATCAACGAACGGCTGGCGCAATTTACATATGAAACTCGACATCGAAATCGGCGGGGCCGGCGGGCGGCAGATTGAGCTTACTCGTGACGGTTCGCGCGTGAAAGCCACGATTGATGGCCGCAAAGTCGAGGCGGACGCCGTTGTCGTGGGCAAAGGCGTCTATTCGGTCTTAGCCGGTGGCCGTTCGTTCGAAGTGCGCATCGAGGAGCACGGCGCCTCGGTGATCGCAGTTTGCGGTGGAGGCGAATTTCATGCCTCCATTCGCGATCCGCGAAAATTTCGCCGCGGCTCAGGGGCTCATTCGGCCGAGGGCCGTCTGGAGGTCACTGCGCGGATGCCCGGGAAAGTTGTGCGCATTCTAGTGCACGAAGGGGAGACGGTGATTGCAGGCCAGGGGCTTCTGGTGGTCGAAGCGATGAAAATGCAAAACGAAATCCGCTCTCCCAAGGCCGGGACCGTGGAAAAAGTAATCGTCTCGGAAGGGCAGCCGGTCAACGCGGGCGATAGTCTGGCGATCGTTGCTTAATTTTGCTTCTGATTCGACCAAGCCAGCCGCTGCTTACTTGCTGGAATCCTCCGACGGCAGTTTCCCGGCGGA
>DASPVY010000293.1:0-7030 GCA_035622115.1 Candidatus Acidiferrales bacterium | reverse complement strand
GCCCCGGCTCCGTTTCCAACTACCGTGCAGCCGACCGTAAATACTAGGAAGAAAGTGCCCACCAACTCCGTTAAGTACTTGTTCATGTCAGTCCCTCCTCGGCGATTTGCCGTCCGGACGAGTTCTAAGTGGGTCGCGATTGCCTTGCACCCAAGCGAGTGGGCGCGGTTATATCACAGCTCGCCCGGAAGTGGTCCGCAATCGATGGAGGGTGAATCTAGGGCTGGCGGCGGGGGCTGACGGGCGGAAGGAGGCGTGAATTTCTCTCCAGATGGTAAGTGGATGCCCGCGATCGCATTGTTTACGGACCCCGCCACGCAAACAGCCACTACCAAGGTCGCGCTCATCGATGTGAACGCCAACTCCTTGGCATCCACGAAGTTTCTGATTCCGCGTCCCGAGCTTGCGTACCCAATTGCCTTCACGCCCGATGGCCAGGCCGTGGCCTAGAACATTGTCGAAAATGGCTCGGCAACATCTGGGCACAGCCGCTTGACGGCTCCCCCGGGCATCGGCTCACGAATTTCACTTCCGACCGCATCCGCAGTTTCCGGTTTTCGCCTGATGGCAAATCGCTCGCCGTCGCTCAGCATACCGCTTCCGACGTCGTTCTCTTGCGTGACACCAGCACTTCTCCGCGCTAATAGACTCCTGGTCGTTAGCGTCGGGTCCACTGATTTATTCACACCGTGGAAGGTCGCCGACCCCGACATACCCATCCTCGTCGCCGCTAAAGCTGAATACGCAAAGCTGCAATAACCGAAACACGTTTGATTTACTGCGGTCACTCCCTCGAAACGCGCTGAATTTGAGCCAAATGCTCCGAGCAAGTTTCCGATTTGTCGTGACAGATGAATGATAGTGTTGGGGAACAAATATTGCAGAACGTGAAAGCGTGGAGTGTTCAAGCAGATTTCAGACCGGGTCGCGGACATGCAAAATGGAATTAAATTTGTCTTCTCGTTGTCGCTGATGCTGCTCGCAGGAGCAGCAGTTCACGCCCAGAATCCTCCGAGGTGTCTTTCATATGAGCCCACGCGGGTACAGCTCACGGGTAGGATCATTCGCAAAACGTTTCCTGGCCCTCCCAACTACAAAAGCATCGAACACGGAGATGCTGCCGAGAGGACTTGGCTCCTCGTTCTCCCGCAGCCCATCTGCATCGATGCGGACAAAACTGAGCCCGATTTCAATCTTAGCCAAAAGGACATTCGTCAAATCCAATTGGTTTTTCTCGACACGAATGCGTATCAGATCTATGCCAAGCTAGTTGGAAAGAATGTTGTTGCGAACGGCACGCTATTCGGCGCCCACACCGGCCACCAGCACACCCCGGTCCTGCTTACAGTCAAATCCTTGACGGCGGAAAGGTAGTACTTTGGGGAGTCAATCTACTGATTTCCGTGCTCCCTCACCAATTGGTCCAGAACAGTTTTATAGTAGCTGTTCTCCGGGGACTCCAATTCGAGCGAATAAGCCGTTTTTCCGCGGACATACTTCGCCATGAAGGCGGTCCGTTTCGATGGTACGTAAAGCAATATGGAAAATACGTCTGGGCAGGCATGGGCCGCGCAACCGCTAAATCTGATTCCCTGCTCCCGTCCGTAGCTGAAGACCTTCAGAGCGTCGGGGCTACTGACAGAGAAGCTGTCATCGAGCTTCCCCGATTTCCATTCAAGAGAGTGCTTGCCAGTTTTTTCAAGATGGAAAACAAAAATCTGCCAACCGCCGTTTCTTGTTTCCGTGAGGAATGCCACCCGATTAATCCAGAACCCATCTCGGCGAAGGAACTGGACCGCTTGAATGCTGCCCTCAGGCAATGGGGGAAGCTCACCCACTAAGGCTTGCAGTTGCGAGACAGATATTCCCGTTTCGTCCGGTGCTGGCACCTTCTGGGCGATTGCTCCCGCGACCACAGTGCAGACCAGCAAGCTCAACACAGACGCTAAATGAATTTTGGCGGTCATTTTTCGAAGTCTCGGCTTGAAAGTGGAAAAAAGTACTACGAATTTACTACAGTGCTGCGTTTTGGGGCATTCGACCGCGATTACGAAATCGACGGAACCTCTTGCGTTTCATACAGAAAGGGTGGTGCCGGCGGTGGGACTCGAACCCACGACCTAGGGATTATGAGACCCTCGCTCTACCTCTGAGCTACACCGGCACAATTGACACTCAGTTCTTCTAATGCTATGGGCCGAATGAATCGCTGTCAAGAATTCGCCCGTCCGCGCGACCGTTGTCCCGCAGCTCCTTCTGATTGAGTCCAATGGTACGATCGTACCGTTGACCCTGGCGGTCTCAAATTTTACTCTCCCCCTCGACAATTGAATCGAAGTGCTGGCCCGACCAGCAAGAGTGCGGGTGTGTACTCTTACGACACACTCGTGCGAGATTTTCCTCTTGACGGCTGGCTACCGCTGTGTAGACTCTCCCGCGCTGTCTCTAGCTTGGGAGGGTTAAGTGAATA
This sequence comes from Candidatus Acidiferrales bacterium, assembly GCA_035622115.1. Classification (GTDB taxonomy): domain Bacteria; phylum Acidobacteriota; class Terriglobia; order Acidiferrales; family UBA7541; genus Palsa-147. The sequence continues at coordinate 4,560 of DASPVY010000293.1, read as the reverse complement.
AGTGGTTAGCGGCTGCCGGTTTAGCGCTGGTCGTTTTGACGGGCGCCATGGGGCTGCAGACGGTGGCGAGCAAGATGTTCGCTCACACGTCGGCTCCTGTTCCACCGGCAACGCCGTATTTTGCGCACACGTCAGCTCCTGTTCCGCCTGCGACTCCTTACTGAGTTTTAGTAAGCGCGGCGGGACTTTAACGGGAATATAGGGCCGGATCGATTCGATGGTGGGCCATGGATCTGAGCCCTATAGATTACCTGTTGTGGGCACTGGGCTTCTCGGCAGAAGTCGCTGTCGTGGTGTGTTCGATTCGCCGCCGGAATTTCATTCGCTACCTGCCCCTCAACCTCTACGTCGGCTTTACCGCGGTTGTATCTCTTGGCGAGTTTTACTGCCTGCGAAAGTTTGGCTTCTCTTCCTTCGAATACAGCTACTTCTACTACTATTCGGACATGATCCTGACCATCCTGCTCTTCTTCGTGATTATGCAGTTCTACGAGCACGTCTTCTCTGAAATGCAGGTGGGCAAGCACATCAGCGGTTTCGCCACCGCCTTGCTGGCCGGAACGGCTGGCTTCTCCTACATGGTGATCGCGCAGCACCGCGACCACCTCACCATGCGTTTCGTCGTAGAAGTGAGCCGCAATCTTTATTTTGTCGGCGTCGTGCTCACCTACATCCTTTGGGGCGCTGTGCTGAAGCTTCGCGAAACGCGCGCCCATCTGGTCCAGCTCATCCTGGCGCTCGGCGTCTTTTTCAGCGCCTCGGCCGCCACCTACGCCCTTCGAAATCTTTTCCCCGGCCTCGAGCCGTCCGTTTTGAAGTGGATGCCGCCGCTCGTGGCCATCTGGCTCCCGGCGGCGTGGGCCTTCACATTCAGCAAGGTCTCCGAGGATGCGCGCCTCGAAACTGCGCAGCTTCTGGCGAGAGCGCGATGATTATTGCCGTCCTCATCTGCGTCATTTCCCTGGCGCTGCTCCTGCAGTTTTTCGTTTCTTACTGCCGCTCGGTGATTGCCTCGAGCCGCAAAGCGGCCCTTTCCGATCGCGTGTGCGAAGTCGCCGGCATTCAGGATCACAAGCTTCGCGGCGAAGAATTTGCACGGCTGGTTCAGCTTCTCCATCTGTGCCCCGGACGCGGCGACGACCGGGGTGAATTGCGCGCCGTGGCCATGTACTACGCGCTTCTTGACGCGCTAAAAGCCGCCTTGCGCCCGCTCTCTGCGAGTGTCGCGCGCTGGGCCGAGTCGGAGCGCGAAAGCTGCGCTTACTTCGCGGCGGTCGTCCTCGATCGCAGAATTTCTTACAGCCGCGAACTCCTCGCGCAGGAGATTTCGGGCTCGATTTAAACCGCCGCCGAATCTCAACGCATCAATCCGCGGCATCTTTCTCCGATTTTAGTTCTTGCGCGCGCACCCCGCACGCTGATGCACCCGGCTCTCTCGCCTGCCCCTCAACCCGCATTCGCTGCTAACATAGTCATCAGGCTCGATCGCAAAGTCGAACGCGCATGATTTCCAAACTTCATCGCCTGGTCCTCTCCACCATTCGCCGCCACGGCATGCTCTCGCCCGGCGATCGCGTCGGCGTGGCCGTTTCCGGCGGCGCTGATTCGGTCGGCCTGCTGCGTCTGCTCGAAGATGTTCGCAAGGATCTCGGCCTCGGGCTCTGCGTCCTCCATCTGAACCACGAACTCCGCGGCCCTGCTTCGGATGCGGACGCCGATTTCGTCGCGCGGCTCGCCCGCGCGTCCGGTTTGGAATGCATCGCGGCGCGTCAAGATGTCGCGGCCCTTGCTCGCGCGCAGCACTGGAATCTCGAAGACGCGGGGCGCCGGGCGCGCTATCGTTTTTTCGCGAACGCAATTTCCCAAGATCACTGCAACAAAGTCGCTGTCGCTCATACTGCCGACGATCAGGCCGAAACGGTCCTCGCCCGCATCCTCCGCGGCAGCGGCCCGCGGGGGATTGTCGGCATTCATCCCGTGCGTGGCGCCATCGTCCGGCCCCTGCTCGAAACGCGCCGCGCGGAAATTCGAGAATATTTGCGCGCAAAGGGCCAGGAGTGGCGCGAAGATGCTACCAATCTCGACGCCTCGCGTCTTCGTGCGCGGCTCCGCCACGATCTCCTTCCGCGCCTCGAACGCGAATTCAATCCCGCGATTGTCGAACGCCTCGCCAGCCTCGCCGCCATCAGCCGCGACGAAGAAGCTGTCTGGCATTTCCTGATTGACGAGCGCCTCGCCGCTCTCGCCCATCCCATCCCCGGCGGCTTTTCAATCGCCGCAAGCGATCTCCTCGCGCCTCATTCGCTCATGGCCTCGCAGGCGCTCGCCGCGCCGCTGCCGCTCCTCCCGCGGAATCCGCATGCGCAACGCGCGCTTTCCCGCCGGATGGTGCGATCTCTGTTCGCAAAAATCGCCGCGGATTCCTCCAGCCTCGATTTCGCTCACGTCGAAGGAATCCTGCATTTCGCCGCCACTTCGCAAAGCGGCCGCCGCCTGCAACTGCCTGGCGGCGCGATCGTCGCAAGAAATTTCGATAATCTCGAATTCATCGCTCGCGCCGCCTCGGCCGGCGCTGCCGCCTCGGGCTCTTTCCCCTCGCGTCCGCATCTATATGAATATGCGTTGGCCCTCTCGGGCCAAAGCATTGCATACGTTGACGTTCCGGAACTTGGCGCGCGCTTTTGCCTGAAAGCCATTGACTGGCCTTTGGCGGAGAGCGACACTAGTTCTGAGACGGGTATCCTCGACGCCGATCGCCTCCAGCCCCCTCTTGTCCTTCGAAATTGGCGGCCGGGCGACGCGTTCAGGCTGCCCGGAAAGCGCCAGGCGCAGAAACTCAAGCGGCTCTTCTCCGAATCCAGGATCAGCGTCGCGGAACGAAGCACCTGGCCGGTCTTGACCAGCGCGGGCCGCATCGCCTGGACGCGAGGATGGCCTGCCGCCGCTGAGTTTTCGCCGCGCAAAGATACTCAGCGCCGCGTCGTCGTACTTGAAGAGAAGCTTTGAGGCCCTCCGCGGCGTCTAATGTATTGACGGTATGCGGATGTGGCTAATTGAGGCGCTCCGGCGCCCAGCCGCCGCTAGGTTGCTTGGCTCGGTCGGAATGGTTGGAAAGGATGAGGTAGTTTTGTGAATTCAACGGTCCGTACGGTCCTATTCTGGCTCGTCATGGTCGTTCTGGCGGTGGCGCTGTGGAAGATGGCGTCCACTGGCGGCCAGAGCACCCATGAGGATGAGCCCAGCTACACAAAATTCCTGGCGCAAGTTCAGCAGAGCAACATCAAAGAAGTCACCATCACTCTCGCTCAGAACAGCGCTGAGATTGACGGCGAATACCGGGACTCCGGCGCCAAATTCCGCAATGTGACCGTTGCCAACTCCTCGATCCCCGACATTACCAAGGCCCTCCAGGACAAGGGCGTTCTCATCAACATCAAGGAAGTGAAAAACAGCGACTGGCTCGCTTTCCTGGTTAATTCCGCGCCCGTGGTTTTGCTCATCGCTTTCTGGATTTTCATGATGAAGCAGATGCAGGCGGGCGGAAACAAAGCCCTCAGTTTCGGCAAATCGCGGGCGCGCTTGCTCACCGCGCAGCAGAAGAAGGCCACGTTCAAAGACGTCGCCGGAATTGACGAGGCCAAAGAAGAGCTCTACGAAATTATCGATTTCTTGAAAGACCCGCAAAAATTCCAGAAGCTCGGCGGGCGCATTCCCAAAGGCGTGCTGCTCGTTGGCCCTCCGGGAACGGGCAAAACCTTGCTCGCCCGCGCGATTGCCGGCGAAGCCAATGTCCCGTTCTTCTCGATTTCCGGTTCTGATTTCGTTGAGATGTTCGTCGGCGTGGGCGCCAGCCGCGTCCGCGACCTCTTCGAGCAGGGCAAAAAGAATGCGCCTTGCATCATCTTCATCGACGAAATCGATGCGGTCGGGCGCCATCGCGGTGCCGGGCTCGGCGGCGGCCACGATGAGCGCGAGCAGACCCTGAACGCTCTGCTCGTCGAAATGGATGGCTTCGAATCAAATGAAGGCGTGATCCTCATCGCCGCCACCAATCGCCCGGACGTTCTCGATCCCGCGCTTCTGCGCCCGGGCCGCTTCGATCGCCGCGTGGTGGTTCCCCGGCCGGACGTCAAGGGCCGCGAAGAAATTCTCCGCGTCCACACTCGAAAAGTTCCCATCGCCGACGATGTCGATTTGTCGGTGATCGCGCGCGGCACGCCGGGCTTTTCCGGCGCCGATCTCGCCAATCTGGTCAATGAATCCGCGCTGTGGGCCGCGCGCCAGAATCGCAAAACCGTCACTATGGCCGATTTCGAGATGTCCAAGGACAAAGTCCTCATGGGCGTCGAGCGCAAGTCCATGATTCTCTCGGACGAGGAAAAGAAGAACACCGCGTATCACGAGGCAGGTCACGCGCTCGTCGCGGCCATGACTCCGGGCGCCGATCCGCTGCACAAAGTCACCATCATCCCGCGCGGCATGGCCTTGGGCGTCACCATGCAATTGCCGATTGACGACAAGCACACTTACACCAAGGAATTCCTCGAGGCCCAGCTTACC
>DASPVY010000292.1:0-6160 GCA_035622115.1 Candidatus Acidiferrales bacterium | reverse complement strand
TTCGAACACTCGCGTCAAATCGCGATTCAGCGGGCCGAAACCGGGAACCGAATCATCGCCGCGTTCCAGACCGAGAAGAGTTTTGTCGAGCGCGGCGATGGCGTCGGCAGCATCTTTGGCCTGCTTTCCGTCAAGAGCTTTCGTCTTGGCGGCGAGTGAATCGCGGAGCGATTCGACCTCGCCATGCGCTCGATACGTTACGTCGATCCAGGAGTTGATCTGCTCCGCGAGATCGAGTTGACGGACCAGATCGTCTTGCGTGGCATGAACACGCGGATCGAGCTCGACCGAGATTTTCCGGCTATATTCCTGGCCGTCGATTTTGAGGACGGCTTCATATTCGCCGGGAACGACCAGCGCTCCCGTGGGCTCGTCGCGAGGCGTGTCGCTCGGGATAGCATCGTTCGGCAAAGTGAATTCGACATATTCAAGCGGCTGGCCGAAATAACCGTAAGGAAGCGTGTTCGGATGCGGATATCGCAAATCCCAGACGAAACGGCTCAATCCGGCATTTTTCGGCAGCGAAGATGGAGGGCCAAACCAATAATCCGGGACGTTGAGATAACGGTTGTCTTTTTCGGGGGCTGCGCTCGAATACTGGCGGATGACGTTCTTGCTGGAGTCCAGGATCGAAAGCGTGATCTCGCCGGTTGGCGGCGTCTTCAGGAAGTAATCGAGAATCGCGCCATCGGGCGGATTTTGGCCCGCAGGATATTCGGGCGGAAGAGGCGTATCGGGATTGGTGTCCCAACGAATGCGCAGGGCTTTCTGCGGCTCGAAGAAGTACGCGCTCGAGCGGGTGACGTCCGCGGAAAGCTGACGGAGCGGCGTGATGTCATCCAGAATCCAGAGCGAGCGGCCGAAAGTCGCGGCGACGAGATCGTCGCCATGGATCGCGAGCCCGCGCACGGAAGCCGGCGGTAGATTCAGAGTCAGCGACTGCCAGCGATCGCCGTCGTCGAATGAAACGTAGACGCCGTTTTCGGTACCGGCAAAAAGCAAACCGTGCCGGACGGTATCGGCGCGAACAGAGCGAATGAGAAGGTCCTCGGGGATGCCGCTCTGGGCCTTCTCCCACGTGGCGCCGCAATCGCGCGTGCGATAGAGATAGCCTCGCGTGCCGCCCAAAATCCACATGTCAATCACGCCTTCGGATCGCAGAGCGACGTAGGCCTCGCAAGCTTGCTGCGGAGACGTCTCAATATCCCCAATCGCCGTTTTTTCCGGGAGGTCCTTGGGCGTTACTTCGCGCCAGGTCGCGCCGGCGTCGCGAGAGACCTGCACGATGTCGTTGCTGGTTCCCACCCAGAGCTCGCCCGGAGAAGTCGTCGAAATCGCCAGAGCCGAGATGGTCCCGCGCTGCTCCGGGTTTTTTTCTTCTTCCTTCTCATTGCCCTTTTCTTTCCCCGCTGACTCCGGAGTTTTAGCTTTCACCGTCAAGTCCGGGCTGACGTTTTGCCAGGTCACTCCGGCATCGGAAGTCTTCATCAAGAGTTGCGTACCGTAGTAAAGCGTGTGGGGATCGAGCGGCGAAAACTCGAGCGGCGCGTCGTTGTTCGCCCTCATACCATCGCCGGGCACAAACACAGTGGTGACTTGTCCGGTGGTGCGGTCGAAGCGCTGGACCGTGTGATACCAGCCGATCGAGTAGACGAGATTCGGGTCGAGTGGGTCAGCGGCGATGTGTCCGATTTCGAATCCGGCGATCGGGAACCAATCGCTCGCGGTAATCTCGCCGTTGTTGCTTCGGCTCAAGACGGCGGCGGTGCCGCTATCCTGCTGATCGCCGTAGACCCGGTAGGGAAAATAATTGTCCACGGAGACGTGGTAAAACTGGCCCGTCGGCTGGTTGTACCAGAGGCTCCAGGTCTGCCCGCCATCGACGCTGATCGTCGCGCCCTGATCGACGCCGAGAATCATTCGTTGTGGATTTTGCGGATCGATCCACAAGACGTGATAGTCATCGCCACCGGGCGCGCCCTTGAAAGCGCTGAAGGTCTTGCCGCCGTCGGTGGAGCGATAGAGGGCCGTCTGCACGACGTAAACGATGTCGGCGTTCACGGGATCCACGAAGACGCGGCTGAAATAAAAATTGCCGACCACTCGGGGATCCTGAGTGCTCTGATACCAATTTTGACCGGCGTCGTCGGAGCGATACAGCCCCTGGTTCAAGATCGCGTAAAGGCGGCGCCCTTTGTTGCCGGGAGCGACGGCGATGCCGATTCGGCCTTTGTCGGTTGGCGGGAGCCCAGTGGCAGCAATTGGAGTCCACGTCGAGCCTTCGTTGGCCGATTTGTAAATCGCAGTCTCGACGGCCCGGGGCCCCTGCGGCTCGCCTGGAACGGAGAATGAAAAGCTCCAGAGCGTGGCGTAGACGATTCTGCGATTTCCGGGATCGAAGGTCATGTCGAATGCGCCGGTCTTGTCATCGATGTGGAGAACGTTGTTCCAGGTCTTGCCGCCATCGGTGGTTTTGAAAATGCCGCGGCCCGTTTCGGGCGACATATCGCCGGCGCCCGCGACGAGGACCGTATTCGGATCGCGAGGATCGACAAGGATTGCGGCGATGCGCGTGACTTTCGGCAGTCCGATATTTGTCCAAGTCGCGCCTGCGTCGGCTGATTTGTAAACGCCGTTGCCCGGCGCCTGCTCGCCTGTGCCGACGTAGACGACGCTGGGATTCGACGGCGCAAGCGCGAGCGCGCCGATGGATGCAACGCCTGTCGCATCGAAAATTGGTTTCCAGACGTGGCCGCCGTCAGTGGTTTTCCACACGCCGCCGTCCGGTGTGCCCATGTAATAGACGGCCGGATCCGTTGGAATTCCGGCAACGCAGGTGACGCGTCCGGCGCGATATGGGCCTATGAGCCGCCAGCGCATCGCGGCGTAGGAGCTTGGATCGAACTGCTGAGCGAACGCGACGCTGCCCGCGAGGCCGACGGCGAATAGCAACGCAGCGAAGCAGAGCGATGATGCGGATGCGGCTTTCCGCGCGTTTTTGATCGCGGGAGGTCGTACCGAGAGCATTATTTGCCTCCGCAGAGGTTGGACCCGGACGGATTCTGAGTGTAACACGCGGTGAGAAGCGGAGGCGAAATCTGAAAAAGCTCAATCAATGACGCAAGTGGCGACTGGAAGAGCGGAACGAGCGGCGACCGATCAGTATAGGCGGAATGTTACTTCGATGGGCATGCGCACGGCTGCGGGCTTGCCATCCGGGCCAAGCGCGGGACGGAAGCGCCACGCGCGGACTGCTTCAATCGCTTTCTCTTCGAGGCCGAGGCCGGGACCCTGAGCGACGTGGATGTCAGTTGCGCGGCCATCGGGCATGATCACAACCATCAGCGTTACCACGCCCTGATATTTCGCCTTGACGGCCTCATCCGAAAACTGAGGAGGCGGGCAGAACAGGCAATCGGGAGTGCCGAACCCGTTCTCGCCGGCGCGAGGATATCCGCCGCCGGTATTCCAGCCGTGGCCGGGACCAAAGCCCGCGCCATCGCCGCTACCGACGCCGGTCCCTTGACCGCTGCCGATGCCGCCGCCGCCGCCCGGACCGTTGGAATCGGTGAGCAGCTTAGCCATGGGATCGCCATAGTTCGGCAAGTTCGGGCTCGGAATCTTGATGTCCGGCACGGCCAGAATTGTGGCCGGCACTTGGAGCTTGGGGTTGAGAGGCGGATGCACCGAAGGCGGCGCGAGTTGGGTATAGGACGGCGTTGGAAGTTTGCCGCGGCTCGCGGGAATTGGATTGTGTTCGCCGCCACCGCCACCGCCGCCGGCGCGCTTGTTGCCGGGGGGCAGCTTCGGCAGAACCGGCGAGCTGATGTCCAGCGGTACCACGCTGACGACGCCGGCCTGCGTGGTGTGCGGCGCCATGATTTCCGGCAGCAGCGGCACGAGAATCAAGACCAGGACCACGACGTGAATCGCGAGCGAGAGCGCCTGGACTCGCGAGTATTGAGTATCTTTCGTCCAAATCTCGGGAACCTTGGCTCCCTTGGGAAGCGGGGAGCGGCCGAAGGCAGCGCGAATATTGCTCCAGAAGGAACCGAAATCCGGAGACCAATTCACAAGCAGGCCGGAGTTTACGGGGCCTCTCGCAGAGGCCGGGAGCGGCCGGAGCCATTCTTTCAGGTTGTCGCCGAGGCTTGCGCCAAATTTCGCCGGATGGAAAGCGCTGGTGACGTTTCCGCGGATTTTTACGGGCCGCTCAAAGAAGAAATCGCGGAGATTCGACGTGAATAACTTGAACCCGGAAGCCCGCTGCACGGAGAGGCGTGCGCCGTATATGGGCGCCGCGTCGGCACCGGTGGACGATGGAGTTGGATTGTCGTTCAGATGCAGCGTCGATCCGGCCATGGAAAAAGTCCGTCCGCCGCGAGGCAGACTACACTCCTAAGATTAGATTCGCGGCACGGAAAAAGGATGTCCGGCCCCGCGCGGCTGACTTGCTCGCCTATTCATTGTAACATAGCGGTTCTTCGCGTTGTGTGGGGTTCAAATGCCGACGGGACAGAAAGGTATAACGAACCGCATCCATGCCAAAGCCGGTTGACCTGAAGAGCACCCTGAATCTTCCCCGCACGGATTTCCCTATGAAAGCGCGCCTCCCGGAAAGGGAGCCCGTGCAGTTAGCCGAATGGGAGAAAGCGGGCATATACGAGCGAATCCTCGAGTCGCGCGCGGGCGCGCCGTTATTCGTATTGCATGACGGACCGCCGTACCCCACGGGCGACATCCACCTCGGCACCGGGCTGAACAAGATCTGCAAAGACCTCATGGTGAAATCGAAGACCATGGCGGGATTCCGAGCGCCGTATATCCCCGGCTGGGACTGCCACGGGCTGCCGATTGAGAGCAAGGTCGAGAAAGAGGATCTCGGAGGACACAAGGATCGAGTCTCTCCGGCGGAGTTCAGAAAGCTGTGCCGGGAATACGCGACGAAGTTTGTGGATTCGAACCGGCGCGATTTCAAGCAGCTCGGAGTTTTCGGGCAATGGTCGAAGCCGTATCTGACGATGGATCCGCATCACGAAGCCTCGATTGCCGAGGCGTTCGTGACGTTTTTCGAAAAAGGCTACGTCTATCGTGGGCTGAAGCCGGTGTATTGGTGTTTCGTGGATCGGACGGCGCTGGCCGAAGCGGAGGTCGTCTACGGCGACCACACCAGCCCTTCGATCTGGGTGAAATTTGCGGTCGTGGGCGGAGAGCGCGCGAGCGACCTGGGGCCGGACGTGAGTGCGTTGATCTGGACGACGACTCCCTGGACGCTGCCGGCGAACCGGGCGCTCGCGTTCCATCCGGACTTTGACTACGTCGTCGCGGAAACCCCGGCGGGCGCACTGCTCTTCGCTGAAGAACGGCTCGGCGCGATCGCGCAGGAGCTGAAACTCGAGGCTGTAAAAATTCGCAGGCGTTTAAAGGGCAGAGAGCTGGAAGGCTTGCAATTCCGGCATCCATTTCTCGAGTTCAACGTGCCGGGCGTGCTCGCGGAGTACGTGACGCTCGATCAGGGCAGCGGCGTGGTTCACACCGCGCCGGGCCACGGCGCCGAAGACTTTTACACCGGCCAGCGTTACGGCCTCGAAACTTATGCGCCGATCGACGACAACGGCCGCTTCATCGAAGGCCTGCCCGAATACAAAGGCAAGAATGTCTTCGAGGCGAACGAGCCCATCCTCGAGCTTCTGCGGACGCGCGGCGCGTTGGCTGCTGCTTCCAAACACAGACACAGCTACCCGCATTGCTGGCGGTGCCACAATCCGGTGATCTTTCGCGCGACGGAGCAATGGTTCATCAGCATGGAAGCGAATGACCTGCGCAAGCGAGCGCTCGAAGAAATCGACAAAGTGAAATGGACGCCGGCATGGGGCCACGATCGCATCTACGAAATGATCGCGGAACGGCCGGACTGGTGCATCTCGCGGCAGAGATTTTGGGGCGTCCCGCTGATTATTTTCACGTGCGGCGGATGCAAGGAGCCGCTGAAAGATTTCGCCGCGCTGCGCTATGTCTTGAAATGGTTCGAGAAGGAAGGCGCGGACGCGTGGTTCACGCGAACGGCCGAAGAGCTGCTGCCGCCCGGAACGGTTTGTCCAAAGTGCGGCCAGGCACAGTGGAAAAAGGAAAACGACATTGTCGATGTCTGGTTCGATTC
>DASPVY010000291.1:0-8876 GCA_035622115.1 Candidatus Acidiferrales bacterium | reverse complement strand
GACCCGCGAACGGGCCAAGCCTTTCTGGATCTTGAAGGCGCGCGGGAGATGATCGATCTGCTCGACGTCCTGCGAGAGAAGACCAAAGGCAACCTGGCGACTGAGGATGACGCGCTGCTGGTAGAAGTGATCGGAAGTCTGAAACTATCGTTCATGGAAGTTTCCAACGCGGCGGCCGCGGCCCAAGTGAAGGCCCGCGGAAAGCCGTAGTCGCTGTCCGCGCGAAATTCCGCAAGTTGTGTGCGATTCCGGGAGTCCCGCACTGCGTCCACTGCGATTGACCGTGCTGGGGTCGGGTACTTCGATGGGCGTTCCGACGCTCGGGTGCCATTGCCCGGTGTGCGTCTCGACGAACCCGCGCGACCGACGCACGCGTCCTTCGGTGCTGCTGGAATTCGATGGCCACGCGGTGGTGATTGACACGACGCCAGATTTTCGTACGCAGGCGATGAGTGTGCGGCTCGACCGGCTGGATGCCGTTCTTTTCACGCACGCTCACGCCGACCACATAATGGGACTGGACGACATTCGCCCCTACAACATGAAGCAAGGCCGCGCGGTGCCGATATACGCGTCAGCCGAGACGCTGAAAACTCTAAGACGGACGTTTGCATACATTTTCGAGGAGGGTGACACGCCCAGCTCGCTGCCGGGAGTCGATCTGCACGAAATTAACGGCAAATTTTCGATTTTCGGCGCCGAGATTATCCCCGTTCCCGCGCGCCACGGGCCGAATGCCGTTCTGGGGTATCGCATCGGCGGCGCAGCGTATTTGACGGATTTCAGCGATGTGCCCGAGGCATCGAAGAAATTGCTGGTGAATCTCGACCATTTCATTCTGGACGCTCTGCGATATACGCCGCATCCCATGCATTCGAATGTAGAGCATTCGCTAGCGCTGGTCGAAGAATTGAAGCCGCGGAAGGCTTGGTTCACGCACATTTGCCACGATCTGGCCCACGAAGAGACCAATGCCCGGCTGCCGGAACATGTTCGCCTTTCGTACGACGGGCTGGTTTTGGAGACACAACTCTAATGGCGTTTGCCGCGCTCCACTCCCCACAAGAATGGCGGCATCGATTTGGCGCCGACAAGCGACCGGCCGCGGTAGCGGTCGGCAATTTCGATGGGGTGCACCTCGGCCATCGTGAAATTCTTGACCGCGTATCGCAGGATGCCGTGCAGTCAAACGGCCGCAGCGTAGCCATCACCTTCGATCCGCATCCACTTCGCGTGCTGCGTCCCGCGCAAGCGCCGCCACTGCTGATGACGCTTCCTCAACGCCTGGCCGCCATCGAAGCGGAAGGAATCGATGCGGCGCTTGTGCTCGAATTTAATGCAACGCTCCAGCATATGAGCCCGGAAGATTTCGTGCGCGAAATTCTGATCGAGACACTCAATTCTCGCTCGGTGGTCGTCGGCGAGAATTTCCGGTTCGGCTATGGCCACGCCGGCGACGTGGATTTGCTCATCGAGCTGTCAATGGAGCACGATTTCAGCGTCAAGTGCATTCCGCCGGTCGTGCGGCGCGGAACCACGGTGTCCAGCACGGCCATTCGCAACGCCGTGCGCGAAGGCGCCGTCGTTCGAGCGGGACGCATGCTCGGGAGGCCGTTCACGCTGGGCGGAGAGATCCAGCCAGGCCACGGTCAGGGGCGGCGGGTGTTGGTACCAACGCTCAATTTGCGGACCGAACAGGAGCTTCTGCCGAAAAATGGAGTGTACGCCACCGAAGTGGTCGTCGGTGGGCAACTGCACCGCGCCGTCACGAATATCGGCGTGCGCCCCACTTTTGGAGGCGGAGACATCAGCGTCGAGAGTTTCATTTTTGATTTCAACTCGGACATAACGGCCGGGCCAATGGAGGTTCGCTTCTGGCGGCGGCTGCGAGATGAAATGAAGTTCCCCGGCCCCGAGGAATTGCGGCGGCAGATTCAGCGTGACGAACGACGCGCGAGACAATTCTTCCGGCTGTTGGACAAGTTCAGCCTAAAGAAACAATCCGCTTGACGATTATCGGCGGCACTCTTCGCAGATGCCCCCGACTTCGGTACGCGTGATGGTGATTTCAATTCCGCAGTCGCGCGCGATCTGCTTCATCAGGGTTTCGTAGAGTTCGCTTTCAAATTCGCGCACTTTGCCGCAGCGCAGACATGCAACGTGAATGTGGTCGCGCGGGCCGTGGGTCTCGTAGTAGTGCCGGTCGCCCCTCAGATGCAATAGGTCCAGTTCGTCAATCAAACCATGGCGCTTGAGCAAGTCGAGCGTGCGATAGACGGTAACGCGAGTGATGTTGGGGTCGATTCTTACCGCGCGCTCGAGAATTTCGTCGGCATCGAGGTGGCGGCGCGCATTTTCGATGACCTGCACCAGAACGCGGCGCTGTCGGGTGAGCCGAATGCGCTTGGCCGCCAATTGGCGTTGGAGGTGACCGGGCGGTTCGTTTGCATTAATACGCTCGCCGGTGGAAACGCGGTGCGCGGGCCGGGGCGTTGCCGATGAGGAGTTAGATTCGCGGCGGCGGGCGCTGATTCGTTCGGTCATCTAGTGATGCGGGACGATTCTCGCAACGTCATTGTACATAACGATGACAAAGATGACCAAGAGAAAGACAAGGCCCACCTGAATGATGCGCTCTTTCACGGCGAGGCTGATGTCGCGATGGAGGGCGCCCTCGATGGCGAGAAGCATAACGTGGCCGCCATCGAGAATCGGAATCGGCAGCAGATTCAGGATTCCGAGATTGATGCTGATCATGGCGATCCACTCAAAGAAATCGACCGGCCCGCGTTTCGCGGCCTGACCCGATTCGCGGGCGATGCCGACGACGCTTTGAAGCTGCCGCACTGAAACTCGCCCGGTTATAAGTTCGCCGACGACGCCCACGACTTGTCCGACGCCTCCGATGGTCGCCTTGACGGCTTGTCCTACGGCGCTCACCGGACTCATCCGCTTGTAAACTGCGGCCTCCAATTGGCGCCCGGCGCCGATCATCCAAGCGGTCTGGCCGAAGTCGTTGAGACTCTGAACCGGCTTGGCGTCAACGGCAAGTTCAGCACCGTTGCGACGGACGACGATATGCAGCGGGTTGCCGTCGGAATGAGAGACGCTATCGATGAGAAGAGGCCAGGTCGTGATGGGACGGCCGTTAATCGAAATGACTTGATCCCCGGGCTTGATTCCGGCGGTCTCTGCGGGCATGCCCTGGACGACCTGCCCAATCACTGGCGAAATGTAAGGGTAGCCCAAAGCAGGATCGGGATTTGAAGGATCTTCGAGCGTAGTTGTCAGGTTCAGCCGCTCGGCGCCCCGCTCGACGACCAGCGGAACTTCAGACTTTGCCGGAAGGCTGTTCAGATAAAGCAGCGCCTTGTCCCACGTGGGATTTTCGACGGTCCCAATCTTGATAATTCGGTCGCCAGCCTGAATTCCCGCGCTCTGTGCGGCGGAGTGAGCCTGGACGCCTGCGACGTCAGCCGGTTTATCCATGTAGCCCTCGGAAGGAACGCCGACCAGCGTAAACAGCCCCACGAAAATTGCCAATGCGAGGACGACGTTCATGGTGGGCCCGGCAAGATAGACGAGAACACGCTGCCAGCGCGGCCGCGACAGGAACTCGTGGGGCTCGCCGGTGCGCTCTTCGATTGGATTATCCCCGGCCATTCGGACATACCCTCCGAGGGGCAAGGCGCTCAAGCGGTAATCCGTATCGCCGCGCTTCCAGCCCCAGAGTCGCGGGCCGTAGCCGATCGAGAACACAACCACGCGCACGCCGAAGAGCTTTCCGGCGACGAAATGTCCCCATTCATGGACGAGAATGACAACGCCGAGAACGACCGCGGCGGATATTATGGCTAGAAGAACACTGCTCATGAGTTTGTAAGGTTTCCCTTAGAATTTTCTTCGTGCAATTTCAACGATTGCTAGCCGCCGCGCTTCTGCGTCGGCTTCGAGGACGTCGTCGATGCTTTCAAAGCGCCGCCCCGCAATTCGCTCCAACACCTTCTCGATGACGATCGCGATTCCGGTGAACGGAATTCGCCGCGCCAAGAATGCGGCGACGGCTTCTTCGTCGGCGGCATTCAACGCGCACGGCAGCACCCCTCCGTTCTTTGATGCCTGCCGCGCGAGCGCGACGCAGGGAAATTTCTTGTCGGGCACAGTCTCAAAGTCCAGCCGGCGCAATCGCGACCAATCAAGCGCATACCCGTTCGACGGGACGCGCTCGGGATAGGTTAGCGCATATTGCAGTGGCATGCGCATATCGGTGGGGCCGAGTTGTGCCAGGATTGAACCGTCGACAAACTCGACCATTGAATGCACGGTTGATTGAGGATGAATCACGACATCGATTTGATCGAGGTTCACTCCAAAGAGCCAGCGCGCCTCGATGATCTCGAAACCCTTGTTCATCATGGTAGCGGAGTCGATGGTGATACGCTGGCCCATCTTCCAGTTCGGGTGCGCGAGCGCCTGCCTGGGCGTGACTCGCTTGAGTTTTGAGATGGGAGTCTTGCGAAACGGGCCGCCCGAGGCAGTGAGAACGAGGCGCTTGACTTCCCTTCTCTCTCCGGCGCGCAGGCACTGGTGAATCGCGTTGTGTTCGCTGTCAACCGGTACAATGCTGACGTGACGCTTCACCGCGGCGGAGGTCACGAGCTCTCCGGCAGCTACGAGAACTTCCTTGTTGGCCAGTGCGATTTTTTTGCCCGCGAGGACGGCTTTGTACGTAGCAGGCAAGCCGACCACGCCGACGGCGGCGGAGACAACGGTATCGATTTCGTCGTGCGTCGCGATCTGCTCGATGCCTTCTGGGCCGTAAACGATTTCGGGGACATGCGCAACGCGCCGCTGGTGCAGCGCTTGGCGGAGCTGGCCGGCGGCAACGGATGTGGCCACAGAGACGACCTTCGGATGATGAGTGGCAATTTGCGCGGCGACGAGCTCGACGTTTCGGCCAGCCGCCAACGTGACGACCTGAAACTCGCCGTCGAGCGAGTCCACGACGTTCAGGCACTGACGCCCGATGGAACCTGTCGAGCCGAGGATGGCGAGCTTTCCGGGCATGCGATGTTTGAGATTCAGTTTATCAGATGCTGCAGAGCGAATTGACAGACTTCCGCAGGCGCGAATGCATGGGCGCTAAAGTTTCGACAAACAAACTTTTCGGCGCGTGGCTAATAAAGGCGGGCGTGCTGCAACCATACCAGCGCCCACCAAACCACGGGAGCGGCAAAGATGAGGCTGTCAATCCGGTCCAGCATGCCGCCGTGGCCGGGCAGAAGCGAGCTCGAATCCTTTGCGCCCGCGCCGCGCTTGTAGGCCGACTCGATGAGATCACCGGCTTGGCCTGCGATGTTGGCTGCGGCGGCGATAGCGAATATCGTCACGCCGTCGATGGCGACCCAGCGTGCAAAAAATGTGGCGACGACCAGAGCCGCAGCGAGGTTCGCAGCGGCGCCCTCCCAGGTTTTCTTCGGGCTCAGTATCGGCGCCATGCGCACATGGCCAAACGTTTGCCCGACAAAGTAAGCGAGCATGTCCCCGGCCCAAACGAGGACGAGAGTGAAGAGGACGAATTTCCGTCCGTTAGGCTCGAACTCGACAATGCGCACGAGATAGCTCAGCGGGAAGGCCACGAACAGGAGTCCGGCGGCGCTGATCGCCACGGACGGAAGGATGTCCGCGATGGCCCCGCGGCTGGCAAGCCCAATCGCCACCACGCCACAAACGAAAACGATGGCCACAAACTCAAAAGAGATGAACGGGCCCGCCGCGTTGCGAATTAATTCGACGTCGGACCGCGATTGGTGAATCTCCAGTCCGCGCATCCACTGGACGAACACAATCCCGACAGCCGAGAGCATCGACCAGCGGCGATACGCGCGAAGACTCATGCGTTCGCCGAGATCGAAGAATTCGTTCATGGCCAGGAGGACGACGAGGGCGGCAGTGGCGGCAATCAGCAGCCACGGGCCCCGCATAACCAGAAGAACGACAATCGGGATGAGAACAACAGCCGTCAGAATGCGGCGCAGCATCCGGGATTAGCCCCGCCCCGCGGCGGCGCGGTCGCGCTTCGTTCCCAGGCCGCCATAGCGGCGTTCGCGCTTCTGAAAATCGATCAGCGCCTCGAGGAGCGGCGTCCTGCCGAAATCCGGCCAAAGCGTCTCCGTGACATAGATTTCAGCATAGGCGATTTGCCAAAGCAGGAAGTTGCTGACGCGCATTTCGCCGCTGGTGCGGATGAGCAGGTCCGGATCGGGAAGACCGGCCGTGTACAAGTGCTCGGAGATCGTTTGTTCGTCGGCGCGAAAGCCGGAGAGGCCATCGCGCCGGACGCGATCGAGAATGGCGTTGAAGGCGTCCACGAGTTCGGCGCGTCCGCCATAATTCAAAGCAACGACGAGCTTCATGCCGGTGTTCGCGGCCGTGATCTGCATCGCGCGTTCGATATCGCGCCGCACGCCATCCGACAATTGTTCGGAACGGCCAATAATCATCAGCCGAATGTTGTTCTTATGGATCGAGGGCAGCTCTTTCTTGAGGTATTCGCGCAAAAGTTGCATCAGAAAGTCGATTTCCGCTTGCGGGCGGCGCCAGTTTTCGAGCGAAAAGGCGTAGAGGGTCAGCATCCCTAACTTAAGTCGCGCAGACGTCTCGATAATTTCCCGCGCGGTCTTGACCCCGGCGCGGTGTCCCGCGATGCGGGGCAAATGACGGCGCTCGGCCCAGCGGCCATTCCCATCCATGATGACGGCCACATGCTGCGGCAAGCGGCGCAAATCGAGCTTTTCAAGCAGCTCCGCGTCCGCTCGGTTCGCTGGCTTGAAGAGTTCTGTAGCTTTCACCGAATCTCGCTTTCGGGGGAACGTCCGGTCAAGCTAGCACAGGCCGAGGGAGCGCGCAACGGACTGGGCGCGACATCTTAGAAGAGAATGACGCCAGCCGATGTGGCCGGCGAGGGCATGAAGAGCGTGGCGTAGCCTAGAAAGAGCGTGACGCCAATCATCACGATACTGATAAACCAAGCCACGATATTGAAGCCCAGCGAATTTACGTGATCGCCCATCAATTCGCGGCGATTGATCAGCAGCAGGATAAACACCAGCACGGGTGCGAGCCATACGCCATTGGCCACTTGAGAAAATAGAAGGATCTTCAGCAAAGGGGCTTGCGGAATCAGGATTATCCCTCCACCTACGGTAATCAAACCGGCGTACAAGCCATAGAAGATCGGAGCCTCCCGGATCTTGTGGTCAATTCCGGACTCAAATCCGAGCCCTTCGCAGATGACGTGGGCAGTGGAAAGCGGAAGAATGGACGCCGCAAAAAGGGAGGCATTGAGCAGCCCGAATGCGAATAGGGCCGCGGCGAAGCGGCCGGCGAGAGGCGCGAGCGCTTGCGCGGCCTGTGCTGCGTCGGTGATGTTCGTCATCCCGTGCGCATGCAGCGTGGCTGCCGTACAAACGATGATGAAAAAGACGATGGCCATGCACGTGATACTGCCGACCAGCACATCCAGCCTCGCGTGCTTATATTGCTTGGGCCCCACGCGCTTTTCGACGAAGCCGGCTTGCAGATAGAAAAACTGCCACGGAGCGACCGTGGTCCCGACGAGCGCCACGAACATCAGCAGATAGTCTTTGTCGAGGCTGAACGTCGGCAGCACTGTCTCTTTTGCAGCAATCAGCCAGTCTGGCTTTGCGAGAATTGCGGAGAGCACATACGCGACATAGAATGCGCACGCGATTAGGAATATCTTTTCTACTTGCCGGTAGGTTCCGCGCACGACCAGGAACCACACCACGATTCCCGCAAGCGGAACAGAGATGTATTTGCTGACACCAAAAATTTGCATCGAGGCGGCGACACCGGCGAATTCGGCGACCGTGTTGCCCAAATCCACGGCGAGCGCCGCAACCATGACGAAAAACGTGGAGCGAAATCCGAATTCCTCGCGGATCAGGTCGGAGAGGCCCTTGCCCGTGACCACACCCATGCGCGCGCACATTTCCTCGCTGACGTAGAGCGCGATCGTCAGCGGAATCAGAGTCCAGAGCAGCGTATAGCCGAATTGCGCGCCTGCCAGCGTGTACGTGGTGATGCCGCCGGCATCGTTGTCCACGTTGGACGTGATGATGCCGGGCCCGACGACGGCGAGAATCAAGGCAAGCCGCCGCCGCGTCACGCGCGTGCGCCGCGCGAATTCCGACCACCGGGCCCGCATCCGGTCAAGCGCCGAAATGAGTTCTACAATGGCCATGAAAGTCCGCAGTTTCCTAGAGTGACGCCCGCATATGGCTGACCACGTCGTCCACTGTAATTGCGCCGATTGGACGGTTCGCCGTGTCCACCACCGTCAAGCTGCGCAAATTGTATTTGTCGAAGAGCTCGAACACTTCACGCTCCGCAGCGTCAGCTTGAATCGAGATCGGCTTGTCGGTTACCAGCTCCGACATTTTCTGCTCCGTATCTGCAACCAGAAGTTTGGCGAGACGAACCGTGCCGGTCAGCGCCTGGTCGCGGTTGGTCAAAATGACGTCGTCGAGCTGGTCGAGCGGTATTTCGTGGAAGCGGACGTAATCAACGACTTCGCCGCGCGTCGCGTCCTCGGCCACGGTGACCAACTCGGTGTTCATCATCCCGCCTGCGGTGTCGCGCTCGAATCGCAGCAGTTGCCGTACTTCGTGCGCATCCTGCCCGTGCAGCTCCTCGATGATTTCCTTGCTCGTTTCCGCGGGTAGGCTGCCCAAAAGATCGGCCGCTTCATCGGGGCGCATTTCCTCGATAATATCGGCCGCCTTTTCCGGATCGAGTTTTTCCACGAGTTGCGTCTGCAAACGGGAGTCGAGCTCTGCCAGCGTTTCCGCCGC
>DASPVY010000290.1:0-7765 GCA_035622115.1 Candidatus Acidiferrales bacterium | reverse complement strand
GATGAATCTTCACGAGCACTGGTTTGCCGCGTTCCTGAATCACTGGTTCGGTCCCACCATTTCCCATCTATTGGCGCTCGCCGGAATTCACTTGAAGGACCCTGCGCACCCGATCCATATGCACGTGGCGATGACGGTCGTTGTGCTCATCGTCGGCGTGGTTCTCGTGCTCCTGCTTCGGCCGCGAATCTCGGTGGACCGCCCCGGCGCATCGCAGCAGATCGCGGAAATGCTGATTACCAATCCCCTGGATTTTGGAATTCGGGATTTGCTGCGCGAAAGCGCGCAGCATGACGCGGATCTGTTCGTGCCTCTCGTCGGTTCGGTCGGGATTTTCGTGCTGCTCTCGAATCTGTTGAGCGTCATCCCGGCGTTTGAGTCGCCGACGGGCGAGAAGAGCGTGCCATTCGCCTGCGCGATTATTGTTTTCCTCTATTACAACTATCAGGGAATTCGCCATCATGGTCCGCTCGGCTATGCCAAGCATTTTGGCGGGCCGATTTGGTGGATTTCACCGCTGATTTTCCCGGTGGAAATCATCAGCAATCTGGCTCGATTGCTTTCGCTCACCGTGCGTCTTTGGGCCAATATCTTTGCGAGC
Organism: Candidatus Acidiferrales bacterium; assembly: GCA_035622115.1. Lineage (GTDB taxonomy): Bacteria > Acidobacteriota > Terriglobia > Acidiferrales > UBA7541 > Palsa-147. Next base: position 7,164 of record DASPVY010000290.1, on the reverse strand, counting down.
GAACTTTTGTATCTGACCTTCGTGGGGCTCCTCACCATCCCGGTCCTGTCGGTTTCTGCAACGCATCCGGCGGCGGGCTGGGCTCTGGGGATTTTTCCGGCGACCCTTCCGCTCGCTTTTGTGGCTCTGCACATATTCGTGGCCTTCGTGCAGGCATTCGTATTTACGATTCTTCCAGCAATTTATATCGGCCTCGCTACGGCCGAAGAGCACTAAGGCGTTTATTCATACGGCTTGATCGGTGGCGTGCCAGTGTGAGCCCGGCTGCTTGAGGATGACGGGAACCACCTCCTGGCCGCTCATTCATACAAAGGAGAAGGTCGAATGAAGATTCTGAAGATACTGCTGGCTGCGGCTGCGATGCTGGTGGTCGTGGCCCCGCAAGCGTTCGCTGCCGAAGGCGCCGCGGCGGGAACCACGAACTGGGTTGCGATCACGTCCGGCTTTGCCATGGCGTTTGCCGCAGCCTTCGCGGCACTGGGCCAGGGGCGCGTCGCGTCGGCGGCGTGCGAAGGACTGGCAAGGAACCCGGGCGCGGCTGCGGCGATCCGTTTCGCGCTCATTCTGGGTCTCGTATTCATTGAGACCCTGGCGCTGTTCACGTTCGCCATTGTGTTCGTTAAGGTCGTCTAACCGCGGTTGCCGGAAAAATTGACGGGCCCGGAGGCGCGCGCCGCTTCCGGGCCTTTTTTCTTTTTTGATTTTGGAAACGGCCTGTGCGGGCTAACGGAGCGAGAGTGCGGAGAGCAACGCGAATTGCATGGCGCGACTCGGGAAGATGCCGAGATAAATCGTGCCGGCAGCGGCAATCGCCAGCGCCGTCCCGATGCCGGGCGTGACCGCGACCGGTTGGAATTCTTTTTGCGGGTCCCAGAAATACATCGAAACGATCACGCGGAGATAATAATACGACCCAATGACGCTATTGATCGCGGCAATGACCACCAGCCAGACCAGCCGGGAATCCAGCGCGGCCTGAAACGCGTAGAACTTTCCTAGAAATCCGCCGGTGGCGGGCAGGCCGAGCAGCGAGAGCAGGAACAAAGAAAAGCATGCAGCCAGAACCGGTTGTTGTGTCCCCAATCCCGCGTAGTCTTTGATTTCCAGCCGCCGCTCGCCGGGCCCGCCCAGTTGCGCGACCACGAGAAATGCGCCCAGCTTCATCAGGGCGTAGGCCGCAAGATAAAAGAGCACGGCGGCGGCGCCGATTTCGCTCGCCGCTGCGAATGCCACGAGAATATAGCCCGCGTGCGCGATCGAGGAATACGCGAGCATGCGCTTGATGTTGGTCTGATTCAGCGCCGCAAAATTTCCGATGCACATCGACAGCACCGCCGCGATCCAGATAACCCAAAACCACAATTGTCCGGCGGAGCCAAACGCGGTGTAGAAAATGCGCAGCATCAGCGCGAATGTCGCCGCTTTCGGCGCAGATGCGAGAACGGCCGTTACCGGCGTTGGCGCGCCTTCGTAAACGTCTGGCGCGTAAACCTGAAATGGCGCCGCGACGACTTTAAAGCCGAGCCCTACGAACATCATTGCGATTCCCAGCCCCTCGAGCAAGTTTGGGCCGGAATTCGCGAGCGATTCCTGGATTCGGGCCAGGGTGGTCGTGCCCGTCGCGCCGTAGACCATGGCGATTCCGTAGAGGAAGAAGGCCGTGGCGAAAGATCCCAGGATGAAATACTTCAGAGAAGCTTCGTTCGATTTGAGCGACGTGCGGCGGAATCCGGCAAGAATGTAGGTCGAAATCGAACTCATTTCCAGCCCGAGAAACGCCGTGACCAGTTCGCCGGCGCTGCCAAGAATTCCCATGCCGGCCGCGGCAAAAAGCAGCAACGAGTAATATTCACCGCGCTGGATGCGCTCGTTGTCGAGATATTGCATCGAGCCAAGCGCGGCCAGAATCGCCACGGTGAGCACAATGCCATGAATGAAGATGCTGAACTCGTCGGCGCGAATCAAGCCGCCGTACGCCGGACCTCGGTGCTGCCAGACGAGCCATAGAGACGCGAGCGCGCCGATTGCACCGATCACCGCGACCCATCCACAAATGCGCTTGCGCGCCGCCGGCAGAAACGGATCCAGCAGCATGATAAATATGCCGGACGCGCAAAGGATGATCTCCGGCGCAACGCGATAGGCGTCTTCGATGCGCTCGGGAGAAATGGGGATGGGCATCATGCGGGCTATCTCGCCCTCGTCGAGGAGCCGCCGGTTTTTGCGGCGATCGTGGCCAGCGGAGCGGCGGCAGCGAGCGGCCGCGTTGCGGAAATCGGGGGCTTCGCGGGCGCCGTGCGTGCATCCACCGGCACGTCCCGGCGCATCAAGTGCAATACATTATTCGCCGACGATTCCATCCGGCGCGTAAACAACGGCGACGCGACGCCCATAAACAGGATAATCACCGAGAGAGTCGCAAGAATAATTCGTTCGCGCCGGCTTGCGTCCGGCAGCGATTTATTTTTCTCGTGGGTAATTTCGCCGAGCGCGACGCGCTGATAGGCCCACAGCAGATACACCGCCGAGAGCACCGAGCCGGTCGAAGCCCAGGACGCCCACGCGGGATGGCGCGCGAACACTCCGATGAGAATGAGGAACTCACCAACGAAGCCGTTCAGCAGAGGCAGCGCCAGCGATGACAGGCACGCGAACAAAAAGAATGCGGAGAGGATCGGCATCGAAGTCGCCAGTCCGCCATATTCCTTGATTTCGAATGTGTGCCTGCGGTCGTAAAGCATTCCGACGACGAGGAAGAGCATTCCCGTCGAAACGCCGTGATTGAGCATCTGGTAGACCGAGCCTTCGATCGAAATGGTGTTGAAGGCAAAAATACCCAGGACGACAAAACCCAGGTGACTGATCGAAGTGTAGGCGACCAGCCGTTTCAAGTTCGGCTGGACTGTGGCAACGAGGGCTCCGTAGATGATGCCGATAATTGCGAGCACCGCGATGACCGGCGCCATTCGGCGCGAGGCCGCAGGAAACAGCGGCAGACAGAAGCGCAGCATTCCGTACGTGCCGAGCTTCAGCATCACGCCCGCGAGGATCACGGATCCCGCCGTCGGCGCTTCGGTGTGCGCGTCCGGCAGCCACGTGTGGAAGGGGAACAGCGGCACCTTGATCGCGAACGAGAGGAAGAATGCGCCGAAGAGCAGCAGTTCGGTGCGCGTCGATGAAATCACGCCGGTGGCAAGCCTGGCTTGAATCTCAGACAAATCGAACGATCCCGTCAGATTGAAGAGCCAGACGATCGCGACGAGCATCAGAATCGAGCCGAACATCGTATACAGAATGAATTTCAGCGCCGCGTAGATGCGCCGGCCGTGGCCCCAGATGCCGATCAGGAAATACATCGGCAGGAGCATGACTTCCCAGAACAAGAAGAACAGGAAGAGATCGAGCGCCAAAAAGACGCCGATCAAACCGGTTTCGAGAACGAGCAGCGCGACGAAGAATTCCTTCGTGCGCGTTTCGATGCTGTTCCATGACGCCAGCACGGAAAGCGGCGTCAAGAATGTCGTGAGCAACACGAGAAAGAGGCTGATGCCGTCGATGCCCAGATGGTAGTGAATCGGCGGGACGCTGATCCAGCCGTGAAATTCTTCGAGCTGAAAGCCCGGATTCGCGGCGCTGAACCCTGCCAGCAGAAACAGAGAAATCACAAACTCAGCGAGCGAAGTGGCGAGCGCGACCCGGCGCACCCAAACGTGATCTTGCCGATTGAGAAACAGAATCGCGATGACGCCCAACAGCGGCAGAAACGTTACCAGCGTCAGCAGATGAGGCTGCGTTCCCACGTCAGCGCACCATTCCCAAAACTCCGAGAACCAGCACGGCTACGCAGACCGCGCCGATGACGACCCAGGACGCGTAGCTCCGCGCGTTTCCGGATTGAATCAGGCGGACCTCTCCGCCGATTTCTCTTGCCGCTCGCGCGCTGCCATTTACGGCGCCATCGATCACGCCTTCATCAACGACGTGCCACAATACATTCGTCGAGACCCACAGCAGCGGCCGGACGATGAGCGCGAGGTAGATTTCGTCCACCCAGTATTTGTTGAGCAGCAGGACGTAAACGCCGTGAAGATTTTGCGCGAGCTTTTTCGGAGCCTCCGGCCGGCGGATGTAAAACCACCAGGCGGTAAAGAATCCGATCAGGGCGACAATCACGCCCGGCGCCAGAAGAGCGCGGACCAAATGCTCGCCCGCAGATCCCGAGGTTTCCGCTGAGCTTTCCGCCGAGGCCACCGAGCCCATCGCGCCGCTCTCAAATACCGGACGCAGGAAATTCTGAAAATGATCGGGACCGCCAACCAGCGTCGGAAGCGCAAACCAGCCGCCCGCAACCGCGAGCACCGCCAGGATGACCAGCGGGACGAGCATGTTCCTCGGCGATTCGTGCACGTGCACTTTGTGTTCGTCGTAGCGCGGCGCGCCGAAAAAAGTCAGGAAAAGAAGCCTGAACATGTAGAACGCGGTCAACATCGCGCCGAGAATTCCGATAATCCAGAGCGTCAGGTTGGCGTTCGGGCCGTCCTTCGCGGCATCAAGTATCGCTTCTTTGCTGAAGTAGCCCGAAAATAGCGGCGCGCCGGCAATCGCCAGCGTTGCGGCGAACATCGTCCAATACGTGACCGGAATTTTCGTTCTCAGGCCGCCCATCTTGCGCATGTCCTGCTCGCCGCCCATAGCGTGGATGACGCTGCCCGCGGCCAGGAAGAGCAGCCCCTTGAAAAACGCGTGGGTCATGAGGTGGAAAATACCCGCCGCGTACGCGCCAACGCCGCAGCCGAGAAACATGTAGCCCAGTTGCGACACTGTGGAGTACGCGAGCACTTTCTTGATGTCCGTCTGCACCAGGCTGATTGTCGCGGAGTAGAAAAGCGTTATCGTGCCGACAATCGCGACGACCAGCATCGCCGTCAGCGCGTGCGAATAGATCACGTGCATTCGCGCGACCATGTACACGCCCGCGGTCACCATCGTCGCCGCGTGAATCAACGCGCTGACCGGCGTGGGGCCTTCCATCGCGTCCGGCAGCCAGACGTAAAGCGGAAGCTGCGCCGACTTGCCGATCGCGCCCGTGAACAGCAGCAGCGCGATTGCGGTCAGCGTGCCGACATGCCCCATTCCTTCGACCGGCATGGCCGCAGCCTTCGTGAAGATCGGGCCGAAATCAACGGAGTTGAACGTCCAGAACACCAGCAGAATGCCGATGGTGAATCCAACATCGCCGATTCGCGTGGTGATAAATGCTTTTTTCCCCGCATCGATCGCCGATTTGCGCAAGAAATAAAACCCAATCAGCAAGTAGCTGCAAAGGCCCACGCCTTCCCAACCCACGAACATCAAGGCAAGATTTCCGGCCATCACCAGCGTCAGCATGAAGAACATGAACAAATTCAAATAGCAGAAAAAGCGATAGTAGCCGCCCTCGTGGGCCATGTAGCCGGTGGAATAAATATGAATCAGCAGGCCGACGCCGGCGACAACCAGAAGCATCACGATGGTGAGCTGATCGATCCAAAAACCAAAGTCCGCGCGAAAGCCGGCGGCAAGGATCCACGGGCCAAAGCTCTTCACTATGGTCGCTTGAGCCATCGGCTGCGTGAAAAATTCGCGCACGAGTTCGAGCACTGCCAGAAAGGCCAGCGAAACGGAGCCGATTCCTACCACATTCACGCGCGAATTGGGCCACGTCTTGCCCAGCAGGCCATTCACCGCCGCGCCGGCCAGCGGCAGCAGCGGAATAATCCATAGAATGTCGGCGATTTTGGGCATCAGAATTTGAGAAGATCCACGTCTTCGACGTTGAGCGACTGGCGGTTGTGCGAAATCGTGATCACGATCGCGAGTCCCACCGCCGCTTCGGCCGCCGCCACCACAATCACGAACAGCACGAACACCCAGCCGTCGTGCGCCCCGCCGAGTGCGCGATCAAAGGCGACAAAGGCCAGATTCACGGCGTTGAGCATCAATTCGATGGCCATAAAGATCGTGATGATGTTGCGCTTGAACACGAATGCGACCACTCCCAGGCCGAAGAGAATCGCGCTTAGAATCACGAAATAACTGGTCGGGACGGCGGTCACGAGTCCCTCCTGGCAAGCACCAGCGCGCCCAGAATCGCGATCAGAATCACGATCGAAGTCGCCTCAAATGGAAACAAGTAGGTGCGGAAGAGAAGATTCGAAAGTTCTCGCGTGGCGTCCTCCGTCGAAGGCAGTAAAGCGTTCGCGGGAGGCTTTGCCAACGCCGCGTGTGAAAGCCAGAATGCCAGCGCGAAAGTCAGAAAAATTCCCAGCGGCACGCCCGCAAATCGCGCCATTTTGCTCAGATTGGTGCGCTGTTCCACGCCTGCATTCAAAAGCATGATGACGATCACGAAGAGGACCATTATGGCGCCCGCGTACACGATGATCTGGACCGCCGCGATGAATTCGGCGCCCAGCAGCAGATACAGCACGGCCAACGAGACCATCACCAGGATCAGCGCCAGCGCGCTGTGGATCGGGTGCTTCATAAATATCACCAGCAGCGCCCCGGCCACTGCAATCGCGGCGAACGTGAAGAAAAGCAGGTAGGGCAGCGTCATGGATTGCGCACCAGTATGACCAGGCTCGTCACCACCAGGTTAGCCAGCGAAACCGGCAGCAGGAATTTCCAGCCGAAATCCATCAGCTGGTCATAACGAAAGCGCGGCAGCGTTCCGCGCGTCCAGACGTAGAAGAACAACAGGAATCCGACTTTGAGCAGAAACCAAAAGAGTCCCTGCACCACCGCCATTACTGCCGGTATCAGGCAGATGGCGCCCAGGCCGAGCGCGAGAGCGCTAATGACCGCGAGCTGAATGCGGGCGATTCCGTGTTGGAACATCACCGTGTCGTAAATCAGGAAGGCGCCGCCGAGCAGCAGCGCCGCTCCGGGAAGATAAAGCTGCCAATGCCATGCGGAGGGGAACGGCGAGAGCCAGCCGCCGAGAAAAAGAATTGTCGCCAGGCACGAAACCGTAATCATGTTGGCGTATTCGGCCATGAAAAACATCGCGAATTTGAAGCTCGAATATTCGGTGTGAAAGCCGGCCACCAATTCCGTCTCGGCTTCCGGCAAATCGAAGGGGACGCGGTTCGTCTCCGCGATGGCTGCGATGAAATAGCAGAC
>DASPVY010000289.1:0-4484 GCA_035622115.1 Candidatus Acidiferrales bacterium | reverse complement strand
CCTGCTGGTGTGGGCGACTTCGAAGAGTTTGTCCCGATGGCTGGATCGCCCGCGGCGCAAGCAGCGACGCAGTCATTCAACATCGGATCGCCAGATACTCCGACATGCAGCCTTGCGAACCTGGCGCTTTTTCCGGGAGTTTAGCACCGCCGATGAAAACTGGCTGATACCGGATACGGTTCAGGAGGATGGGGCGACTATCGTCCATCGTGTTTCTCCTACGAACCTCGGGTTTCTGCTCAGTTCGAGGCTCGGCGCGCTCGACCTTGGATTCCTGACGTTGCCGGAATTTATCGCCGCAACCGAGAGAACGCTCGAGACCGCGCGCGAAATGCCCAAGCAAAAGGGGCATTTTTACAACTGGTACAACACGCTGACTTTGGAACCGGACAGCCCGAGATTTCTATCGACCGTGGACAACGGCAACTTGGTTTGTTCGCTCTGGACGCTGAAGCAGGGATGCTTGGAGGCGCAATCGGCCAAGATTTTCCCACGCGCACAGTGGCAGGGGATTCTGGATCACCTTGATCTGATTTGCGAAATGCTCTCCCACGGGAAGCGGCAAGTGCTCGCACGAAAAATCGAGAAGCTCAAGAATGACTTGCCTTCGCTCGACGAGCCTGCCGCGACCTGGCTGAACGCGTTGCCCGATTTCGAGACCGCCTTCGCCGCCACTGCGGAGGAAGCGGAGGCGTCAAGCACGGGTGATGAAGTTCGATGGTGGGTCCGGGAGTTGAGGACCCGAGTCCACAAGCTGATCGAATTGGTCTATGACTTCGCGCCCTGGCTATCTCCGGTCTACGCGACGCTTCGTGAGAATCATGCCATTGCGGATGGCGTGAACCTTGACCAGATGACGCTCGAAAACGCGCCGCAGGCGACGGAACGAGTGCGCGAACAGCTAAAACGGGTCGAGGCGCTCGAATCCACCGAGATCGAAATTCATGCCGCCATTTCGCTTCTCCGTGAGGCGCTCTCGCGGTCGGCTATCCTGTGCGTTGTCACTCCAACGAGGCTCGAATACCTCGCGGAAGACGCCGATGAGCTGGCCGCCGCGATGGACTTCAAGTTCCTCTACAACCCGCAGCGAAAGCTGCTGTCAGTTGGATATGACGCGGAGGCCAAGCAGCTCAACGAAGCGCATTACGATCTGCTGGCTTCCGAAGCGCGCGCGGCGGCTTTCGTCGCAATTGCCAAAGGCGAAATTCCGCAGGAAAGCTGGTTCAAGCTGAGTCGCTCGCACCTGATCGTCGGGGGCACGCCGGTGTTGCTGTCGTGGACCGGAACAATGTTCGAATACTTGCTGCCGTGCTTGTGGATGAAGTCGCATCCGAACACGCTTCTCGCGCATAACGAGCGCGCGGCATTCCGCTCGCAGCAAAAGTACGCGAAGAGGAAATCAATTCCGTGGGGAATTTCGGAGTGCGCGTCGAGCGAGAAAATGGCGGAAGGCGCCTATCGCTATCACGCGTTCGGCGTGCCGGACCTCGCGCTGAGCCACGAGGATGGCGAGGACTTGATGGTCGCGCCGTATTCGACGTTCCTCGGCCTGCTGGTAGACGCCGAAGGCTCGGTGAAAAATCTGAAGCGGCTGGCCAAGATGCGGCTGCTCGGCGCGTACGGATTCTACGAAGGCGCGGATTTCACGCCGTCGCGTTTGGGCGCGGACGGCAAATGCGCGATTGCGCGATGCTGGCTGGCGCACCATCAAGGAATGAGCCTCGTCGCAGCCGCGAGCGTTCTGTGCGGCCTCTCGATGCAGCGGCGCTTCCACGCGGAGCCAATGGTCGGCGCGACGGAGCGAATCCTGCACGAGCGAATGCCGCGCATGCTGAAAGTTTCTCCAAGCGGAATTGCCGGAGCCGTGGCCTCGACGCTGATCGGACAAGGGCGCCTCGCGCTTCAGCGCGCCAGGTCGTGGAGTTCGACTTCCCCTGAATTAACTTTGCCGGTGCATCGCGCAGGCTGACGAGCGCTTCGAACGGCCGGCAGGGATAAAAACGTGCAACGCGGATGGCGTGGGGTTAATCTTATTTCGCATTGAAGCGATTCCCTTCATATCCGGCGCTCGCATTTTTGACGATCGCCGCATTGCTCCCTGCATTCAGCGCCCGACAGCCGATGAATCCCACGCCTGCGTCTCCAGAAGTCGTTGAGATTGACGCGCATGCGGCAGCTCGGCCGTTTCCGCATTTTTGGGAGCAAATGTTCGGTTCGGGGCGAGCGATCCTTTCCTTGCGGGAGAGCTATCGGCGCGACCTTCGCCAAGTGAAGCAAGCCACCGGGTTCGAATACGTTCGATTCCACGCAATATTCCACGACGAAGTCGGCGTCTACGACGAGGACGCGAACGGGACGCCGGTTTACAATTTTTCTTATGTGGATCAAATCTACGACGGGCTGCTTGAAAACGGCGTGCGGCCGTTTGTGGAATTGAGTTTCATGCCGAGCAAGCTGGCGTCGCGGAGCGTTCTGCAAGAGTTCTTTTATCATCCCAATATCGCCCCGCCGAAGGATTGGGCGAAATGGAGCGACCTGATCTCGCATTTCGCCCAGCACCTGGTGGATCGGTACGGGATCGAAGAGGTCTCCCACTGGTACTTCGAAGTGTGGAACGAACCGAATATTGGTTTCTGGGCGGGCGAACCGAAGGAAGAATCGTATTACCAGCTTTACGATACGGCCGCAAAGGCGTTGAAAAAAGTGAAACCCGCGTTGCGCGTCGGCGGGCCTGCGACAGCCCAGGCCGCGTGGGCCGACCGCTTTATTCGCCACGTTTCCGACAATAATGTCCCAGCGGATTTTTTTTCGACGCACGTCTACGCGAACGATCTATCGACGGATGTTTTCGGAACACACGAGCCGATTTCGCGCACGGAAATGGTTTGCCGCGCGGCGAGGAAAGTTTACGATCAAGTGAGAGCATCGGCGCGGCCGGACTTGCCGATCATCTGGAGCGAATATAACGCCAGCTACAAGAATGAGCCGGACGTGACCGACGCGACGTTCATGGGGCCGTGGCTCGCCGATACAATCCGGCAATGCGACGGCCTCGCCAAGATCTTTTCGTACTGGACGTTTTCCGATGTGTTCGAAGAACAAGGCGTGGTGAAGCAGCCGTTCTACGGCGGATTCGGGCTAATAGCCGAGGACGGATTGCCGAAGCCCGCATACAACGCATTCAAGGTGCTTCATTTGCTCGGCGATCAGCGGATAGAAGTCGATTCGAAATCGGCGCTGGTGACGAAGCGAAACGACGGCTCGCTCGTAATTGCGACGTGGAACCTATTTTTGCCCGGAGAGGCCGGAGCACCCAAGACAATCACGCTTAAATTCAAAAATCTGGAGAAGCAACGCCGCGTTCAAATATACCGCGTGGATTCGGAGCATGGGTCGCCATTAAAGGCATACGACGCGATGGGGCGGCCGGCAACTCCGACGCAGCGTCAAATTGGCGAGCTACGCCGCGCCGCGGAACTGCCGGCGCCGGAAGCGCAGACTCTTTCGGACGGCGCGATCACTCTCACGTTGCCGCCACACGGCTTGGCTGTCCTCGAGATTCAGTGAGGGTCCGACGGAGGAGCTTGTGGTGCGCCTTCTGACGGAGGAAGCACAGCCGCCTCGGACGTGGGCGATGGCTGGTAAGGTTTGAAGCCGGCGCGGTCCATGCCGCGCTGCGCGTCTGGATTCTTCATAAACGTATCCCAAACAAATCCGGTGCGCGCGTTTTCGGCCATCAACATCGTGATGCCGGTGTCGATGCCGATGACGTCGCTGTCGTACCAATTCGTCAGCGGGTTGAACGCGTCAACGAATCCATATCGGCTGCGTGTGCCAACGGAATACAGACGGTCGATCGTGCGCAGCACGCGCATCACACCTTTCGGGAGGAATGGCAAAGAGCCGGCGGAGGCGCAGGGAACGATCGTGCCGTCAATCGGACCGGTCTTCGGCGGCCCACCCCACACTTCATATCCATGCGGCGAGTCGGACGCGGTGATGCCCCAGAGATCATTGCTGTAATCGGGAAATTGCTTCGAAAGGCTGATGCAGAATCGGCGATGAGCATCGGTGGCGAGGATGGAATTCTGAAAGTAGTCCGCGTACTGGTCGCGTTTACCTCGGAAATCGTACCACGCTTGAGAATACTGATGAACGAAGATGGGGGCGAACGAGCCGATGAATTTGATGCCGTCGTAATCGAACATGGTGCGCTTCCAGGCGCCCCACGTTTCGGACGGCAACGGATGGGTTTCAGATCCGAGCCCCAGCAGGTAAATCATCATCATTTCGCTGTAGCTGTCCCAACGATACTGTAGGAAGCCGGTTTCCGGGGTCCATCCATGCGGCAGCACGCGGGTGTCTTCCGAAAGCCAGTTCCAATCCACACGGTTCAAAATCTCGTGCGCCAGCTCGCTGATCTCTGAATGCTGGAAGTAGCCGCTGCACGTCATCACGCCGCAAAGCAGAATGGCGGTGTCGAC
>DASPVY010000288.1:0-2984 GCA_035622115.1 Candidatus Acidiferrales bacterium | reverse complement strand
ATGACGATTGGGTTTTCGCCGGCGAGGACGCGATACTCGCGTAGCTTGCCGGGATTCGAAGTGGCGACTTGAATCTTAACGATTTTGCCCGCCGAATTTCATGTGCAGCAATTCGCGCTGCAGCAGCGTCAGACTTTGGATTCCCGATGCCGCGAGTTCGAGGAGCTGCTCCATTTCTTCGTTGGTGTATGGCCGGCCTTCGGCAGTGGCCTGGATTTCTACGAACTTGCCGCTGCCGGTCATGACCACGTTCATATCCACTTGCGCTTGCGAATCTTCTTCGTAATTCAGATCGAGAAGCAGCTCGTCGTTCACAATTCCGGCGCTGACGGCCGCAACAGAATCTTTGAGCGGAACCACGCGAAGAATTCCAGACGCGACGAGCCGTTCGAGCGAAAGCGCTAGCGCCACGAATGCTCCCGTGATTGAAGCTGTGCGCGTACCGCCGTCGGCCTGAATCACGTCGCAATCGATCCACACGGTGCGCTCGCCGAGTCCTTTCAAGTCCATTACAGCGCGCAGCGAGCGGCCGATCAGGCGCTGGATTTCCTGGGTCCGCCCGGACTGCTTGCCGCGGCTGGCTTCGCGCGGTGTGCGGCGTTCAGTGGCGCGCGGCAACATGCCGTATTCGCTCGTCACCCAACCCTGGCCCGAACCTTTCAGAAATGACGGGACGCCATCTTCGACCGTGGCCGTCGAGATGACGCGCGTCTGCCCCGCTTCGATCAGCACGCTGCCTTCAGCGGTGGAAATAAAATCGGGAGTAATTTTGACGGGCCGCAGGTCTTCCGGCGCGCGCTCTTCAGATCGCAATTCGTTTTTCCTCTCTAATGCTGACGCGGGATGGGCGGAGGACAGTTTGCCGGATTCGCCCGAGAGCGGCAATAACTTTGCTAATGCGCTTCGGCGTTATCGATGGACACAATTGTACAGGGCTCGCGGTCGCGCGCGGCGCGCCTGCAATTCTCTAGCGCTTTCTCGCGCGCGTCGTCAATTTGAATCCGTGCGGTGGCGTAACCGAACGAATGCGCGGACGTGGCGAATGCCTTGTGCGGACCGAGCGTCAAATAGCTTTGGAAAGCGCGCAGCCCCTCAGGCGATAGCCCGGCGGGCGGCGGAATGTTGGGCGGGGTGACGTCCGGCAGCGGTTCCGCCAGCTGCGTCAGATTTTGCGCGGAGAGAAATTCGTCCACCTTCGCAGACCACGCGTCCACGTGCGCAAAGAGCGAGTGGCCGTCGTCTCCGATCGCAGGGGCCAGCACGAACTGATCTTGGCCTCCGTGGGAACGAAACGCGCGGTCGAACTCCTCTGCCAGCTCCGGCCAGAAAAATTTGTCGTTCTGTGCGTAGATCCAGAGCATCGGTGTCCGCGAATGCTTTCCGAAATCCTGAAAGGCATGAATCAAGTCGCCAGGGTTGCAGACATCGTGATCTGCTTTCGAGCCTCGGCCGCCGGCAAAGCTGATCGCTGCGACGAGTCCGGGAGGGGGAACGGCAGTCAAGGCTACGACGGCAAATCCGCCGGAGGATACGCCGGCAGCGAGAACGCGCGATGCATCCACCTCGGGCAAGCTGCGCGCGTAATCAATAGCTGTGCGCAGGTCTTCGGCTGCAAATCTTCCGGCAGACTCATAATCGGTTGCGGGGCATCGCCCCATGTGATCTGAATCGGGCTCGCCGCCGGATGTTCCATAGCCGCGGCGCACGACGACCAGCACGAACCAACCTCGCTGGGCAAACCACAGGGCTTGTGGAAGCTGCCGCCACGGCGTGACCTGCGCGAACTCCTCTTTTTTGCGCGCGCTTCCGTGGGTGATTACGACGAGGGGATGCTTGCCGAGCAAATCCGCGTAAACCATCAGCGCATCGAGGCCGTTCGAACCTGCCGCGATCCACGGAATCCGGACTTCGCGTTCATGAATATCCTGCGCGTTAGCGGAAGGAACAGCGATGAGCAGGACGAGAACGCCAAGAAGCCACGTTTGCGACCGAGTGGGCATTGGAGAACATTACAACGGATGAGCCGGCAGCGGTCGCGAAAACCTGTGCCTCAGGCACACGGGCGCTACGGTTTCGTCGGCGGAGATGCTGTTTGCGCCGGAGATGACGTCGGAGATGAAGACGCCGACTGCGAAGACGACGCGGCCGATGCGGCGGCGGGAGGCGTGGCTGGCGCGACGGAATGGAGATCAAAATAGCCGGTGAGATCGGCGTGCCCTGCGAGCGTTTCGGCTTCCTGCCCGTGAATCAAAATTTTCAGGCGGCGCAGCGAGGGCACGTTGGCTTCCAGCGTGCGCAGGATGGAATTCACCGTCAGGGCTTCGCTCAAAATTCCGGAAGGCGTTTCGGAGCTGAGCGCGTCGGAGAAATCGGCGATGGCAGTGCCGTCAGGCAAGACGTAGAGCGCGAGCAGATTGGCGTCGGCGGGAAGCGTGCGCTGTTGGGCGGAAGGGGCATTCAAAATCAATGCGCGCAAAACCTGCTTGCTGCGCACGCTGGGATCGGCGGCAAGCTGCAAATCGACGGGAACGGGCGCGAGCTGATCGGGCGCGGCCGGCGAAGCCCAGTAAATCAGAGCGCGAGCAGCAATGTCCGAAGGCGAAGTGATCGGCGGCGTCACCACTTCGCGGCGGGCTCGTTCTTCAACGGATTGATCCGCGGCCAGTTGATTTACGCGCTTTTGCAAGCCGCGCAAGCTTATCAGCCCGGCGATGACGGCGACGCCGAGGATCCCGAGCGTGATTTTAAGGTTGCGCGACACTAACGCGCTCCCTCGGCGTATGTCGAATGGAACGCCACGATGGAACGGGCCACGCTGGACGCGAGCGTCGCGATCATCGGAGCGAGCGCGTGGGGATCTTGCACCGTGACGCTGGAAAGCTCGACGGCGACGCCGGGCGCGGCAATCGAACGAAGATCGCGCGCCGGAAACGCGACGGATGCGGAGGGCGAGCCGGGAAATTGTCGCGCGAGCTCAGCCTGGA
>DASPVY010000287.1:0-4768 GCA_035622115.1 Candidatus Acidiferrales bacterium | reverse complement strand
CAGGACACCTATCGCGTCGGCAAAACTGAAGGTGAGAACTTCGCGGACGTCGAATGGAAATTCTATTCCGGCGCCGAGAGGCCGAGGTAAACGCACGATGAAGATTTGCATCGTCGGCTGCGGCGCAATCGGAAGTATCTTCGGCGCACATCTGGCGCGGCTCGACGGCGTTGAAGTGTATGCTTACGATGTTGCCAGGCTGCACGTCGAAGCCATTGAACGCGATGGCCTGAGAATTTCCGGCGCGGCAGATTTCACCGCGCGCATCCACGCGACGACCGAGCCGCGCGCGATTCCTCGCTGCGATTATGGGATCGTTGCCACAAAGAGCACGCACACCGCCGGCGCAATTCCTCAAATCGCACACGCGTTCGACGCAGAAAGCGCAGTCTGTTCGGTGCAAAACGGCGTCGGCAATGAAGAGTTAATCGCGGCGCACGTGAAGCACGTCATTCGCGGCACAACTTTTCCCGCCGGGCACATCGTCGAACCCGGGCATGTGTGCTTCGACATCAAGGGCGACACGTGGATCGGGCCGTTCGAGCCCACCCACACGCCCATGGCGCGCGTCAGCGAGCTGGCGGCAATTCTGACAAAGTCGGGCCTCAACACTGTCGCGCTGGAAGACGCTCGGGGCGCGCAGTGGACGAAGCTGATCTTCAACGCTTCAACGAATCCCGTGGGCGCCTTGACGCTGCTGCATCATGGTGCAGCGACTCGATTGCCGGCTACCGGGCAACTTTTCGAAGACCTGATCGCTGAGGGAGAGGCCGTCGCAAAAGCGCTTGGCATCAAGCTTCACGGCGACCCGCGCGCGCTGGTGCAAAAGGGTGCGAACGCTCCGGGCAAACATAACGCCAGCATGTTGCAGGACGTTCTAGCCAAGCGCATTACCGAAGTAGATTTTATGAATGGCGCGATCGTTAAGTCCGGCGCGCAGGCGGGTGTGCCGACTCCGTTGAATAAGACCATGTGGGCTTTAATCAAAGGACTTGAGCATTCCTGGACGAATCCTTAGAGATTATTCCGAACGAAACTGGGGGCAACAAATCTCATGGCAGTTCCTTTTCGGATAGGCGTTTTGCAACTCAGTATGGAACCGGTTGCGGAGACCGTGCAGATGGCGCAGGCCTGCGAACGCGCGGGTTTCGATGCGTTTTGGCTTGCTGAGGCATATCCGTGGTGGCGCAAACACGCGATGGAAGCGCGCTCTTCAACCGCAATCACCGCCATCATCGCGCGCGAAACGAAACGCATTCCCATCGGCTGGGGCATCATTTCGCCCTATACCCGCAATCCGATCCAGATCGCAATGGAAGCGCGCGTGCTTCAGGACGTCGCGGGACCTGGACGATTTTTCCTTGGCCTCGGAGCTTCGAAGATATTCATGAAAGAAGCGGGAGAAGGCGAAACCGGGAAAACGGCCGGGCCGGCAACGGTGATGAAGGAAAGTATCGAAATCGTGCGCGGAGTTCTCGGCGGCGAAGAATTCAACTACGAAGGAAAAGTGTTCGATGCGCATGTGCCCGCGCTGAAACCCGATGCACATGCAGCGCGCCATTCCGTTCCGATCTACATTGGCGCCACCGGGCCCGTGCTGCAACGCATGGCCGGAAGCATGGCCGATGGACTCCTCACCGCCAGCATCACGACGCCGGAATTTGTTCGCTATTCGCGGACCTTCATGGAAGAAGGGGCTCGCAAGGCTGGACGCGATCCCGCGAATCACGATCTTGGCGCCGTAATCGTCGGAAGTATCGGAAAAGACAAGAAACGCGCAGGCGACGGGGCGCGCGAGATGGCAGCGATGTACCTCGCCAACAAGGTTCAGAACATTCGTGGCTCGGCCGATATGCTGTTGCAAAAAGCAGGTTTGACGTTTGAGGAAATCCGTCCGATCGCGGATGCGATGGAGTCCGGCGGAAGGAAAGCGGCTGCGCGCGCCGTCACGGACCAGGTTTTCGAGAAGGTCTGCCCTATTGCCGGAACGCCTGACGACTGCATTCGCCGCATCGAACAGTACCGCACGGCCGGCTGCACGCACATTCTGCTTGAAGTCTGGGGCGACGATCGTCTGGAGCAGGCAAAATTGTTCGGCGAGGCTGTCCTGCCGCACTTCAAGCACTAGGATTCGAGCCGGATGGAAAAGTCTAGTGTCCGCCGATCGGATGCCGCACGACTCCGTATTTGCCGCCCCAGGCATCCGTCATCTGATTGCGGATTTCCCACAACTCGGGGAAGAATTTCACGCGCTGACCTTCGTTAAGCAGATCCACCGAGCGGCCTTTCAGCGATTTGGCATCGAGCCCGATGGTTCGGTGAATCAGTTGGATATGGCAAAATCGAAACCGTTGGAATAATTCGTCAAATTCCGCGAGCGCTTCCGCAACCACGTAGGCATCCGAGTGCGAGTACTCGGAATCGTAAATTTTTTCCACCGTCAGATTGTGCTTTTCCAGATAGTGGGTCTTGAACGACTGCCACAATGGCTGGTGCATTTTCAGAAGCGTCCGAAACCCGGGAGATTCCTGGCCGCTTCCGTTTCCGAGCTGCAATCGAATTTCCTGATATTCCTTCGGCGACATTATTTCCAATAGATCGAGCTGATCAATCATGAGGCGCATCGCGATATGCACGCGTTTGAACAATGTGACGACGCGATTCGTGTTTTCCTGTTGAATGAAGTCGTCAATATCGAGCATCGTGTACGCGATCAGTTTCATCCACAGCTCTTCGACTTGGTGCACCACCTGAAATTGAAGCTCGTCGCCGTTGCACAATTCCTTGAAATCCTTCTGGCAATGCAGGAGCGGCTTGGTGTTCAAGTAGAGCTCGTAGTCGAGCGTCCCCTCACCATTCATCGTTGAATAAAAATGCTCGCGGTCCATGAAATCTCCAGAGATCGAAAGGATCAGGGCGCGCAGATCTCTCGTACGATCGCGCGAAATTCATCGTCGGTGAGCAAGCCGCGTTTCTTGATCCCAGTCTGTTTCACAGCGGCCAGAACAGCTCCGCGCTGCGATTCGGGCACATTCAGTCCGAGGTCGCGGCTCTTGATGGCGATACTGTCGATTCCACTCTTCTTTCCGAGAACGATTCCCCGGCGCGCGCTGACGATGTCGGCCGAAAATGGTTCGATCGCTTCGGGCAAGTGGAATTGCGTGGCTACCGCCCCGCTTTCCCGCATGAACAAGTTCTCTCCCACCACCGGCTTCCACGGCTCGAGCTCATAGCCTGATGCCCGGCGCACGTGCCGCGAGACTTCACGAATCTTCTCGAGCTTCAGTTCGGTCGGAACTCCGTAGATACATTCGAGAGCCAGAGCGACCTCGCCTAAATCCGCATTTCCGGCGCGCTCGCCCATACCGTTAATCGTTCCTTGAATCCATTTCGCGCCAGCGCGCACCGCGGCGACAGCACAGGCGGTCGCTAGTCCGAAGTCGTTGTGACCGTGATAGTGGAGCGGCACGGAAGGACCCAGCCAATCGCGCACCTGCGCTACCAAGTAGCCTGCGGCTTCCGGTCCGCAGGCGCCAATCGTATCCACGACGACCGCCTCTTTTGCGCCCGCTTCCATTGCAGCCAAATAGAGCCGGCGCAGATGTGCGAGATCCGCCCGGCTTCCGTCGACCGCGAAAAATGCCACCCTGAGACCGTGTTTCACTGCGTGCCGGACTGCGTCTACGGCGCGGCGAATCGATTCATCCGGGGTGCTCCCGTATGCCCGCAGCTTGATTTCGCTCGCGGGAATCTCGATTACGGTCGCTCGCGCCCCAAGGCGAATCACTTCGTCTAGGTCCGCGAGTACCGCGCGGGCGAATCCCCAGACTTCGGCCTTGAGGCCGGCGCGGCAAATCGCGCCGAACGCTTCGGCATCCTCCGCCGACGTGCGCGGAAAGCCCGCTTCGATGCGGCTCACGCCCAGTGAATCCAACAAGCGCGCGATTTCCAGCTTCTGATCGCGATCCAGGACGACGCCGACTGTCTGCTCGCCATCTCGAAGGGTCGTGTCGTAAAAACGTACCGGGCCGCTTTCCGCCGCAATCGAAATCTTGGCCCGATCGTTCAGCGCGCTCACCCAGAACTTTCCGTCTCCGTTTTGCATCGAGCCCTTCCCCTATCCAACCACTGCGGACTTTTTCCCATAGGCCGCTTCCCAGGAAATCACCGGATTGCGCAGCACGCCGATCCGCTCAATCTCGCACTCAACAACGTCGCCGGGCTTCAGGTAAAGAGATTTTGGATCATCGCTGAATGCCGCCACTCCGGACACCGTCCCCGTCGAGAGGACGTCGCCCGCGCTATAGCCCATGGGAGAATAGTGCGCCACAATTTCAGGGATTTTCACCGACATTTTCTTTGAGTGCGACTGCTGCCGCACTTTGCCGTTTACGCGCAGCTCCATTGCAAGATTGTGCGGATCAGGAATTTCGTCCGCCGTGACAATCCACGGCCCCAGCGGGCAGAACGAATCAATTCCTTTGCAAAAGCTGAACACTCCTGATTTCATTTCGCGACGCTGAATGTCGCGCGCGGTGATGTCGTTGAAAATTACATACCCGCCGATGTAATCACCCGCTTCATTTGCCGAGAAATGACGACCGGCGCGCTTCAACACAACAGCCAACTCCAATTCGTAGTCGAGCTCTTCAGTTAGATGTTCGGGGTAGATCACGGGCTCGTCAGGGCCTATGATCGCGTCCACATTCTGAAAGAAAACGATCCACGGCATGACGGGATGGGAGAACCCAGCCTTCTGCGCTTCTTC
>DASPVY010000286.1:0-6344 GCA_035622115.1 Candidatus Acidiferrales bacterium | reverse complement strand
CGCCACCACACAGGCCATGATCACGAGAATTGCGGGCTCGATCCACGCCAAAATCGCTCCGAGTTTCAAGTCCACTTCCTGCTCGTAAAATTCCGCGACGCTCGAAAGCATCGGCGCGAGCGCGCCCGAAGCTTCGCCCACTTCAATCATTTCGAGCGCCAGGTCTGGAATCACATGCGTGCCCTCAAGCGCAGTGTGGAGCGGAGTTCCTTCCCGCACTTTTGCCGCCGAATCCCTGACGGATTTCGCAATCAAGCGGCTGCCCATGGCTTCGGAGGAGGTGTCCAGCGCCGAAACCAGCGGAGTGCCGCCGGCCAGGAGGGTTGAAAGCGTTCGAACGAACTGTGCGATCTGGGCCTTCAGCCAAATGTCGCCGACGAGCGGCATCCTGGGCTTCAGGCGATCGACGATCAGCGCGCCGTGTTCGCTCCGCAACCACAGGAACATCAAAAACCCGCCGATGACCAGCACTCCGACGACCACAAAAATGTAGTTCCGCAGCGGAAGAGAGATGGCCAGAACGATCCGCGTGGCCATCGGCAGCTCGACATGCAACTGGTTGTAAAGGTCCGCGAATTTCGGGACCGCGAAGGTCACCAGGTAGGACAGCACCAGCACCATCATCGTCACGAGGATGGCCGGATAAATTAGAATGTTTCTCAGCCGGCTCAGGAAATTGCTGCTCGTTCGCTGGTAAGCGATGTACTGGTCTAAAACTCCGCTGAGGTTGCCGCTCTTCTCCCCGGCCATTACCGAGGTCGTATACACAGGAGGGAAAACGCCCTGCGCCGCCAGCGCTTCCGATAGCAGCGCGCCGTTCCGTACGCGGCTCCGCACTTCGCCGAGAACGGGGCGCAATTTCGGGGCCGCTGCGCGCTCGGCAAGCAAATCGAGCGCGGTCAAAATCGGGAGACCAGCCTTGATCAAGGTGTTGAATTGCTGATTGAAAATCAAGAAATCCTGGCCGCGGACGAGCCGGCTGGCTCCCGATCGCCGGAAATTGGCGAGAACGCCGAGGTGCCGTTTAATTGAATAGACGTAAAACCCGCGTTCGGCTAAACGCTGGCGCGCTTCGCCTTCGCTTAGGGCAGTCTCCACCTGCTCGAAGACCCGCCCAGTCGCATCTCCCAGCTTGCAAACGAATTCAGCCATTAGTCCGCGTCGTTCGACCCACGATCCCAGGGTGTTTCTGTCTCTAAAAGTCTAGCACATTCGCTCGAGGCCAAGCCCCGTGCGGGCGTCATGATGTCTGTCTGTAAACTCTCCTGTTGCTTCGAATTTGGATGCCCTAGCGAACGAATTCTTTGCCTGACGTGAACAAGATTCACGGTGTTGTATTACGGGACGGTTAACAATGGCATCGAGGACTGAATCCTTCGTCGAAACGGACTCAAATCAATGGAGTTCGCGCGACAGTCCTTCCTCGTTAACGATGGCCACGCCGGGCGGCGGATCGAAGTGGAACTTCGACTCCTGCAGGGCTACATTTTCCCGCCAATTCGCGAACCGAAACTCGGTCTCGACATCGCCGGGTTCGCGAATCACCACACGCGCCAGGTCCAATTCCGGGCTTACTTCGAACAAAATTTGGCGAAATGGCGCGGCTTGCGAATCGGAAGTTTTGCGGGGGAGGCAAACCAGAATCCGGTTTCGCGGGTCGCCGGGTAAATCACCAGGCGCGATCGCCCCCGACGCCTCATCAAGCAGCTCCATTCGCCCGCAAAGGCGGTCGAGATGAACTTTTCCGGTAAGCAATGAAAGCGGCGTCCGCCAATCTTCGCTTTCCTTCACCTGCGCACGGCTGGCAGTGTGATCCGCGGGAACGTAAAACCAGACGTTTTTCCCATCCACAATGAAAAGTTTGGACTCCGGCGATTCATATTCCCAGCGCATGCGTCCAGGCTTAGAAAAATAGACGGTCCCCGATTCGGCCTGCCCTCCGCCTGTTCCCGCTCGATATCGCTCGTAGAATTGGGCTTCCAGCGTCAGCGCGCGCGCGTACTTCACTTCAAGCGATCGCGCGACCGCCGCGGCATCGGAAAGATCGGCAGGCGCTCGGGTGGCGCCCGGATTCAAGAGGGCGGCGATAGCTGCGAACGCGGCAATCACGAAAATCATGGAATCAGTCTAGCAAGAAACAACCGGCAAGATCGCCAGCCTCGAAATCATTTGAAAGCGGGTCCAGAGTGATTGTTCTGAGAGTTAACTCCTAACGCGACGCCGCGCACCTCGTGCAAGGCGTGATGCGATATTCTGAAGGTTCAAAAGGACCTCCTGCTTTGCTCGCTCGCAACCCCAACGCAATTGAAGAAGGCGCGTCGCCCTCCGCAGAGGACCGCAGCGTCGAAGCGGCTTCCGGCGGAGACCAGTCCGCGGTAGTTGAATCCGGAGACGCCGGCAACGAGGCTGGTACAAGTCCTATGGCGGCGCGCGGAATTGCAGATCCGTCCACTTCCGGCCGGCCTTCCCCCTGGCTTGACGCCGCCCGCTTCCTAATTGTCTGGCTCCCCGCGGTGGCGATGGCGCTCTACGTCAAGTGGTACACGATGACGAATCTGGGCGGTTTTGCGAAAGCACAGCGAACAATGGGCTATGCCTCGCTGAGTTTCACGAAGCATTTGAGCTTTTTCAATAGCGAGATTTTTGTCGGGCTGGTGCTCATTCCGACGGCGCTGGTGATTTTGAATCGCTATCTCGGGCGCTGGTGGGCGGCAATCGTCACGCCGTTGGTAAGCGTTGGGTTCGTGATTTTATTTGCGATTCAGCTTCGCGCGCTCGCAGAGGTGGGCCGGTATATTTCGCTGCGGGTGATTGGCATCGCGATCGGATACGGGCTGCTCGAACCGGGGGCGACCAACTATGTCTCGGGTCGCTACGTAGCCATTCTGGCGATTTCGCTCGCTGCGATTATCGGCGTGGTGGTTTGGTGCATGAAGCGGCAAGGACGCCTTTACTCCGAGAAAACCTTGCGATCCGTCCGGATCGCCGTGGACCTCGCGGTGCTTGCGATCGTCATTGTGCTCGCGGCGGGATGGCAGACGGCCGAATTCCGCACGCCCTACCACGAAAGCACATTCATCCGCGCGGTTGTCTCGCTCTGGCGCGAGAAATCGGTGGACACCGGGGAGTTCGCGTCGTTCAATCTCGACCGGCTCAAGCAGCTCGATATCAAGGGCCTGGGCTCGCTCTCTTCGCCCGACCTGATTTCGCGCTATCGCACGCTGGTCAACGCGCCCGACCCCCAGCAGGATCCGCGCTATTTCGGCAAGGAACAGGGCGACAACGTTCTTTTCTTCGTGATGGAAACGACGCCCGACGAATTCCTTCCGGCCGACGACGACATGAAACAGTTTCCGAACATGGGCCGCCTGCGCGAGCATTCTTTCGTTGGAGAAAAACATTACACGACGCTGCCTTTTACGGATTCCGCCCTTTTTTCGGTTTTCTCGTCGTGGTATCCGCTGGATACGCTGCGCTCGGTGAGGGCCTATCCGGTGAGCGAAATGCCGCCGCAGTTCCTCTATCACTTGAACGCGATGGGCTACGAGTCTGGCGCGTTTTCGCCGCTCTCGACGCCCGTGAATCCCGATGAACCGGTCTATGCAGGAGTGGGATTCAAGGAACGCTATTACATCGATCCGAACGCGATCCCGAAAGTATCGGGATTCGACGGCCAGCCGTATTGGAAACCGTATCGGATCGGGGCCGACCTGGAAACTTTGCACGCACTGGAATCGCACATGGACGGTTGGATCCGCGAACATCACAAGTTCGTTGCCGCGTATTTTCCGCAGATCGGCCACTTCCCTTATCCGGACGCGTACCCGGAGGACAGCGACGACAACCTGCGGGAGCGCGGCCGCGCGATCATTGCGATGCAGGATGCGTGGCTCGGCGAGTTGATGGACTTCTTGCAACAGCGCGGACAGCTGGATCACACCATCATTCTGGTCTTCGGCGACCATGGCCGCCGCAACGCCAGAGAGAACCCGAATTTCCGGCGCGGCACGGTCGACGAGACAGCCTTCCACGTCCCGCTGCTGATTTACGCGCCGCGCACGCTGGAACACACCGCGCGCATTCCGTGGATCACATCGCACATCGATCTGGTTCCGACGGTTCTCGACCTTCTGGGCTTGAAGCGCGATGAATCGGCCGAGCAAGGCGCTGCCGTCTGGAATCCGGGCCTTGCGAATCGAACCACCTTCCTTTTCGCTCAACCGCTTTCCGGCGCCGACGGGTATGCCGAGCGAGGGAAGTTCTACATGTGGCACTACTACTCGGACATGGTGTACGTGAACTCGAAGGCGTCTTTCGACGACTCGAACTTCATCATGCGGGAATCCCCTGCCGGCCGCGAGATTACCTCCAAAATCACGACGATCATCGATCTGACAGCGACGTGGCAAAGCCGCTTTGCCCGCCCGGTTTCGGGCGAATCCCCTGCGGTAGCAACGGCATCCTCCCGATAGAAATCACTCGGCGTTACGAAATCATGCTCCAGATCGTTTATGTGGAGTCCGTCGGCATGGATCGCGCACGCGTGCGGAAAGGCGATGAGGATGGCATCGATTGGAGATGCCGCAAAAGCGTGAGACGGACCGGGGCAAACCGCTGCAAAAACCGCCGCGGGCAGAACCGAAAATGGTCCGTCTAACGAGAACGCGGCAGATTAAATCGATGCCAGCGACAGCGTGACGCGGAAACATGAATACCAAACATGGCGACGGACCCCACAAGGAGGCGACTGCGCGGCGATGTTTGCTGATTCACACGCAAAATGAGGCCGCGAGCCTCGGCCCTTGCGCGAGATGATAGATTTTCAGGATGAAATTCGCGTGCGGCGTGACTCGTCGAGCGCTTGCTTGAGCAAAGCCGGCTCCGAGAATGCACGAACCTCCCCCTTCGCCACTCCGGCCGCGCGCCTTCGCGCCGCTCAATCTCTGCTGCTAATCGCTTTGACCGCGCTTCCCTTCCTGCCGTCGCTCCGATTCCAGTTCGTCTACGACGACGACGTTCAAATCCTCAACAACGCCTCGATCCATTCGTGGGATTCGGTCGCCGATTTTTTCACGAGTACGAGCTTCGGACTCTTCGATCCCAACGCCGCCAGCAATTATCATTACCGGCCGGCCTTTTATGTTTGGCTTCGCATCAACGATGCCATCTTCGGAACGCATCCGTTCGGCTGGCACGCCGGCGCGTTGTGCCTGCATCTCGCCGCGACGCTGCTGCTTTTTTTCCTGCTTTGCCGGCACGTGGAGAAACCGTGGATCGCCATGCTTGCCGCGCTGGTTTTCGGCGTCTATCCGGTGCACATCGAATCGGTGGTGTGGGTGTCGGGTGCAACCGATCCACTCGCAGCCGTCTTTTTGCTCGGGAGCCTGCTACTGTGGCTGCGGCGCGCCGAAGTTTCGAGTTCGGCTCTTCAAATCGGCTCGCTCGCCTGCTTTGCAGCGGCTCTTTTGACCAAAGAAACGGCGATCGTCTTTCCGGCAATCGTTTTCGTCTATTCCCTATGTGGAGCGGGGAAGGGGCGCAAGCCAGAAATCGCGTCGAGCCGGCGCATCGCTCGCGCGACACTCGACGCCGCGCCCTTTGCTTGTGTCGCCGCGCTGTATTTTCTCGCGCGGTATGCCGTGCTGCGGAATCTTCCCGCCCAGCCCCACTCGCTTTCCGCTCGCGATGCCCTGCTGTCCGCGCCAGTAGTGCTGGCCTTTTACCTGCGCCACCTGATCTGGCCTTTTCGCTTGAGCCTGTTCTATTCGTTCACGGCTGTGACAAGCGTGAGCAGCAGCTTGTTCTGGATGGCAGTGCTGATACTCGCGACAGTCGCGGCGTGCATTTGGACCTGGTGGCTGCGAACCCGCGAGCCGGCAATTCCGGCGGCCGTGGCGTGGGGCCTGCTCCCGCTACTTCCCGTCCTCGATATAGCGCTCTTCCAGCGTGACGACGCGCTTCACGACCGTTATCTATATCTGCCCAGTATCGGCCTGGCCATTGGGGTTGCGCTGGTGCTCGGCGCGCTGTTTCTCGCGACGTCGCGGTTCCATTGGCCGGTTCCGGCTCCCGCGCCAGCAGTGGTTCTCATCCTGGCTCTGGCCATTTCCACGGTAGCTCAGGCGTCATCGTGGCGCGATAACCTTTCGCTTTACCGGCACGCCACAGAAATCTCGCCGCAGAACACCATCGCGCAGAACAATTACGGGTCCGAACTCATCAAGCGCGGCGAACTCGCCGAGGCCGAGCCCGTTTTTCAGGATGTGCTGCGAGAACGTCCGGACTACTGGCTGGCAAACTACAATTTTGGCTATCTGAATTACCGGCTGAAGCGGTTCGATGCG
>DASPVY010000285.1:0-3144 GCA_035622115.1 Candidatus Acidiferrales bacterium | reverse complement strand
TGCAGGCCAGCGCCTTCGCTTAGAAACTGTTGCGCGACGTCACGGAAGTTTTCCATCGAAGGTCCGAACACGGGCGGGCGGCCAAACCACGCAGGCTCAATGATGTTGTGCCCTCCGGCGTGCACGAGCGATCCGCCAACGAAGACGGCATCAGCGATCGAATAAAGTCCTGCCAGCTCACCGATCGAGTCGAGCAGCAGAACTTCCGCATTTTCGTCAAGCGGCCGGCCAAGGTCTATTTCGCTCCTTCGCACGGCGTTCCAGCCATCCTGCGCAGCAATTTTCGCCGCGGCGTCAAACCGATCTGGTTTTCGCGGCGCCAGAACCAACAATGCCCGGCGCCATTGGCGCTGTACGAGATCGTAAGCCGCCAAAACGGCCTCTTCCTCATCGGCGACTACGCTGCCCGCGACGACGATGGGCCAGCGCTCCTGCTCGCGCACCTGCTCCGAAAGCCAATTTCCAAATGCGGTGCTCTTCGGCGGATCAACATCGTATTTCAAGTTCCCCGTAACGATCAGTCGGTCTTCCGGCGCGCCCAGCCCCGCAAGACGCCTCGCATCCGTCTCGCTTTGCGCGAGGAAGAGGGTCGCGTCGCCAAGAACATGCTCGAAAAAACCGCCCGCCGCGCGACGCCAAAGCTTCGACCGGCGGAACGAACGTTCGGAGATTCTAGCGTTCACAAAAACCACGGGAATGCCGCGGCGACGGGACTCCCGCAGGAAGTTGGGCCAAATCTCTGTCTCGACGATTATCACGAGCGACGGACGAATCGCGCGAAACGCCCGTTTCACGGGCGTGTTCCAATCCAGCGGAAAGTAAAATATGCCGTCGGCAAAATCGAAGCGCTCCTGCGCGACACGTTGCCCCGTTTCCGTGGTCGTCGAGACGAAGATCGCTCGGGCCGGATAGCGCCGCTTTAATTCTCGTCCCAGCGGCAAGGCGGCCAGGACTTCCCCAACAGATACGGCGTGGATCCAGATCGAGCCTTCCGCCTGCGAGGCCCGCGCAGCAACCTCCGCCGGCACATAGCCGAATCGCTCGCGCAGATTGCGCCGATACTTCGCTGTGCGGAAGCTTCTGACGGCGAAGTACGGAGTCAGCAGCAGCATTCCGGTAGCGGTAAGTACGCTATAGAGAAAATACACCGTCGGCGCCAAGCACCAAGCAATCGTCGAGATCAAATCTGGCCATGTATTATAGTGTCGCCACAACCGTTGGAATAGCTAACAACTGGCCGCGTGGGGAATGCATCTTACCGTCCAGTCCATGCGCCACCCGTGCATCATTTCGTTCCTGCTGACGCTGCTCGCGTCTGCGCCGGTGTCGCGCGCGCAAGAACAGGGTGCGCCTGCACCCGCCCCTGCTCCCGCGGTGCCAACGGCCACTGTGCCAGCGCGCGATCACCATGAAGGACTAACTGTTACTGCCGAGCCGTGCATGGACCCCGCAAAATCCGAGCAGATTTTCGGCAAACTGCACCCGTACAAAGCGGGAATTCTCGCCCTCGAAGTCTCCGTGCGCAATGAAACGCCTCAGCCAATGCGGCTTACGATGAACTCCATCCGGCTCGAAATCGGCGCACCCGGCGACACGCGGGATAAAGTAGCCTCGTTGACCCCGAGGCAAGTCGCGCGGCTGATAATCTACCCTGCCGGCGCGCCGGATGTCAGTACAAAGCGACGGCTGCCGCCTGTCACTGGACCGCCAAATGACAAAAAAGTGGACAAGCTCGCGGATGTGATTCGTCCGTTTGCGCTTGACGCCGACGTGATTCCCCCGCTGGGTGTGATCCACGGCTACTTGTTTTTCGATGTCGACCACGATTTCGCGCTTGTGCCCGACGCCATCCTGTACGTCCCCGATGTGAAGATCGTCGAGGGCAACAAGCCACTGATGTTTTTTGAAATTCCTCTCGCTGATTCGTTTCGCCACTAGGACCTCCGAATCACAAGAGATTTCGAACGGGCCGAACGCGAATTTGCTGAACTCAGCGCACTCCGCTAGAATTACTCGGTCAACGACTCGAGTTTTCACTCGCGCACGACACCTGCAAATGGCTTTACTCGATTCACTCAACGATAAGCAGCGCGAAGCCGTCCTCGCAATCGATGGGCCCGTCCTCGTGCTTGCTGGCGCCGGAACCGGCAAGACGCGTGTGATCACCTATCGCGCCGCTCATTTGATCGAGCAGGGCGCGCGTCCCGAAGAGATCCTGTGCGTCACGTTCACGAATAAAGCTGCCGAGCAAATGAAACAACGCGTCGCCGAGTTGCTGCGAGCGAGCGGGCGCGACGCCTCCGACATCTGGATTTCGACATTTCATTCGTTCTCGGCGCGCCTGCTTCGGCGCGAAGCGCCGCATCTAGGCGTTCCGCGCGACTTCGCAATCTATGACGACGACGATCAAATTCGTGCGGTGAAGCTTGCGCTCAATGAGCTCGAGCTGAATGATCGTGAATATACCCCACGGAGCGTAAGAGAGCGCATTAGCCACGCGAAGAATCACGGAATCACGCCGGAACGAATGGCCGCTGAAGCATACGACGCATCAACTCGACGTCTCGCTTCACTCTTTGATGCCTACGAGCGGATTTTGCGCAAGGCCGGCGCGCTCGATTTCGACGATCTTCTGCTCTTCGCCACTCGCGTCTTGCGTGAGAGTAGCGACGTGCGTGCCGCGTGGAGCCGGCGATTCCGCTACATCCAAGTGGACGAATTTCAGGATACGAACGCCGCGCAGGAAGAACTCGTCAATCTGCTCGTAGGGCCTCAAAAAAACGTCTGCGTCGTGGGCGATGAAGACCAATCCATCTATAGCTGGCGTGGTGCGCGCGCCGGAAACATGCAGCGGTTCATTGACGCGTTCCAGGGCGCAAAGGTCATTCGTCTCGAGAAGAATTACCGTTCGACGCAGACAATTCTGGATGCTGCGGGTGGAGTTGTTGCGCACAATCGCGCGCGGCTTGGGAAAACTCTCGAAGCGGCAAATGGGGGCGGAAATCTCGTCCGCTTTTTTGAGGGCGCTGATGCCGCCGCGGAAGCGGAATTCGTCACGCGCGAAATCGTCGAGCTCGTCCGATCCGACCCCGATGCTCACGTTGCAGTTCTCTACCGTACGACGGCTCAATCGCGGGCATTCGA
>DASPVY010000284.1:0-4027 GCA_035622115.1 Candidatus Acidiferrales bacterium | reverse complement strand
CAGCCCCGGCGTATGCCGATGACTTCGCGGCCCATCTCGGTGGCGCGATACACCGCGGACTTGATGACGGAATTAAGTCCCGGGACGTCGCCGCCGCCCGTCAGAATGCCGATTTTCCCTTTCGATGCCATTCAATTCCTCTCTGGATTCGCATAGCGCATATTAGAATTGGGCAAACGGCGGTATAAGTCAAATCCATCCACGTCAGCGAGTTGAACGGTTAGGACATTTCGTCAAACGATCCTGTTGCCGTAGCTCGCAGAAGAAAATAACGTTTATATAAGCTGTCTTCGGCCAGTCGAGAACGTTGTGGCGGTTATGCCGCCATGTTCTAATACGCGCGATTCGCTCGGCGGAGCAACGCTCGGATGAAACAAGAAGTGTCAATGTTCTTATTTGCGCTGGGGCTGTTTGCCCTCATTGTTCCGGTTCTCGCCATCGCCGCATTTATCCGAGTGAGCAGCCTCGAAGCGCGTTTCCGCAAGAGCCAGGCCGCCGACCCCGAAACGGAGAAGCGGTTCGCAAATTTGACCGCGCGGCTCTACGCGCTGGAGACGCTGGTGAACCATATGGCCGGCCGCCAGACGGAGACGGCGCCGCGTGTCAGCGCCGTCTCCGTTCCCCCGCCAGAAGCTCCGCCGGCCGCGCCTCACTCAATCCCTTCGACCGTATCTCCTCCGGCCTCTGCTCCGGCACCGCCGGCGCAGCCGCATCGTGCAATCTCCGGGGTGCAGCCGCCACGTTTTCCGGCTTCTGCGCCGCTGCGCAGTGAACTCGACTACGAGTCGCTGGTGGCGGGCCGGTGGCTGAACTACGCGGGAATTCTCGCCGTTCTCTTCGCAGTCGCGTTTTTTCTGAAATATGCGTTCGACAACGATTGGGTCGGCCCCCGCGGAAGAGTAGGAATCGGGCTTCTCTTTGGCGCTGCTCTTCTTGCCGGGAGCGACGCGTTATTGCGCCGTGGTTATCGCTACTTCTCGGAAGGAATCGCCGGGCTGGGTGCGGCGATTCTGTATTTGTCAGTGTGGGGCGGATGGCACTACTACAGATTATTCGACCAGAGCACGGCCTTCGCTGCCATGATCGTGGTCACTGCGGCTATGGTGGTTATCGCCATTGGCCGCAATTCGCAGCGAATCGCGGTGCTCGCTCTCGCCGGCGGGTTCCTCACGCCCACACTGCTGAGCACGGGCCACGACGCTGAGGTCACGCTTTTCACGTATTGTCTGGTGCTGATCGTCGGTTTTCTCGCCCTGGAACGCATGCGCGGCTGGTCCTGGCTGCCTCCACTCGCGTTTGTTTGCACGCAGTTTTATTACTGGGGTTGGTACGCGCAGTTCTATCGCGAAGACAAACTCGCCATCACCGCATTCTTCGCCACGATTTTCTATGCGGCATTCACCGCGTCGCCGGTGATTCGCAGCCGCGTCGAAGAGGCGCCTTCGGGAGCGGAAGTCATCATCATTCCGACGAACGCGCTTCTCTATCTGGTCGCTTTGTACGAGTTGCTGTGGCCGGCGCACCGTTGGACAATCACGTTCGCCGCGCTCGGCCTGGCCGCGGCTCACTTGGCCATCGTCCAAACGCTTCCGCTGCCGCGCAAAGACCAGCCTTCGACGCTCCGTCTGCTGTTTTCCGGCATCGCGTTGTGCTATGCGACAATCGCAATTCCGCTGCGACTCGATCACGAATGGCTGACGATTGCGCTCGCCATCGAGGGCGCGCTGCTGATATGGAGCGGCTTTCGCGCGCGCATTTCATACCTCCGCGCCGCGGGATTCATTCTCTTCGCTGTTTGCGCCGTTCGCTTATTCTTGCTCGAGTCGCCGGCCGCGTCGTTGATTTTCAATGCGCGGTTTGGGACGTATGCCGCGGTGGTGGCGTGCTACGTTGCGGCGTGCTTCTTCGCTTCCGATGCCGGAGACGAAGTGGAAGATGCCGAGAAGGTTTGTTTTGCGGTTCTTGGAGTTGCCGCGAATTTTTTCGCGCTGGTGGCGCTCTCTCTCGAAGTGTGGGACTACTTCGGCCAGGCGCACGGATACAACCTCGAACGCATGCTGGCCCAATCGCTGGGCCTCTCCGTGCTCTGGACGATTTATGCCGCGATTCTGATTGCAGTCGGTTTCGCCCGGAAGTCTTCGCCCTTGCGCTGGCAGGCGCTGGCGCTCTTCGGAATCGTCGTGGCGAAAGTGTTTCTTTTTGATTTGTCGTTCCTCGAGCGATTCTACCGAATCGTGTCATTCCTCGTGCTTGGGCTGCTGCTGCTGTTGGTGTCGTTCTACTACCAGCGCAAGCTGAGCGCGCGATCGCAGGAGCGCAGACCTTGAGCGACAAGCCACGCCGGCGATCGCTCGTGTCGCGAATTCTACCTGCGCTGGCGCTAGTGGGTCTTGGCGTCGCCTGCTTGGCAGGAATCGCCGAGCTGGCCGCATTCGACGCGAATGCAGCGAGCACTTTTCCGCCGGGCTGGTCGCACTGGCGCTATTCGCGCGAGATGAATCTCGCACCGATCGAGCGTCGCACGCTCGTTAGCGCCAGCATTCCCGAAGAAATCTACTCGCATTCCGCGAACCGCCTAGCCGATCTGCGCGTGGTGGACGATCGGGGCAGGGAAGTCCCCTATGCCCTCGACGTGCCAACTGGCGAGACGCGCGTCGAACACCGCTCCGCCAAGATGCGCGAGCAAAGCTTCGTGCCGGGAGAGTTCAGCCAGTTCATCCTGGACGTCAATTTGCCCGCAAACTTTTACAACGCCGTCAAGATCGACACTCGCGAAACCGATTTCTTGACGTGGGCTGAAGTGGCCGTCAGTGACGACGCGCGGGAATGGCGGATTGTTTGCGACCGCGCGCCGCTCTTTCGCTTCAACAAACAGAATCTGCAAGGGACTCAGACTTTGCACTATTCGGACACCAACGCGCGATATATCCGTCTGCGCGCGCTGGACGGCGCGAAGCGTTTTCAACTCTCGAGCGTGGAAGTTCTTTATGAAGTTTCTTCGCCGGCCGAGCGCGTTGCCGTTTCAGCCCCTCCCGCGCCAATTGCCTTTTCGGACCGCAGTCAAAGCGCCTGGGAGGCTGATCTGCCGGCGCAACTGCCGATAGACGAGGTGCGCTTCGAAACAGAGGAGCCGGAGTTCTCCCGTTCGGTAACAGTCGAGACGAGCGAGGATCGCAATGATTGGTCATTCGCAGGCAGTGGCGAAATTTATCGTTTCCGCCGCGATGACGCGCTGCGCGAGTGGCTGAACGTCGGATTCGCTGAAGATTGGTCGCCGCACTGGCGGATTCGCGTGGCCAACGGCAGTAATTCGCCGCTCGCCGGCGCCCGCGTCACGTTCTACATGACGCCGCGCCGTCTGGTGTTTCACGCCGACCCCGTCCGGCGGTATTTTATTCTGTATGGCGAGACCGAGGCGAAGCGCCCGGAGTACGATCTCGCGCGAACCGTTCACTTCAGTAACGCCTTGCCGGCGCCGGAAGCGAGGATTGGACCCGAAGAGGTCAACTCGGCCTTCGTAGACCCGCGGCCGTGGACCGAACGGAATCTCTTGGTGCTCTGGATCTGTGTAATTATTGCGGCTGGAGTGCTTGCGGTCGTAGCTCTTCGCTCACTTCGAGTATCGGCGTCAGGCCAAGCGTCCTAGGCGCCGCCCGGGCGTCGTTTCATTTCACGGCGACGTCCAGGCTTAATGCGAAGTCGAAGCATTGCTGGGTTGGTCCCGCCGCCAGCAGTCGTACAGATACTGCCAATGCTCCTCTTTGCCGTCGCCCCGTCGCACTGCGGCTGAGCGCTTGAGCTCATCGAGGTAGCGAACTGTGAATTTGTCGCTCGGTATTTCGCCGCCATTCAGCCAATCGCGCGCTTCCGTCTCCGAATGAATCTCTACGTTCGCCGGCGGCGCGGAAGCGGTGCTTTGCCTCACATGCTGCAAGAGACATTCTTCCGTGGCTTCGCAACACGGCGCCGGCGAAGCTGTCCGGTTCGGAGACTGGCTGGAGAGGCGGCCGATAATATTGTCGAGGAT
>DASPVY010000283.1:0-2193 GCA_035622115.1 Candidatus Acidiferrales bacterium | reverse complement strand
TGCAAATCGACTTTGCCTTCCTGATGCAATTGCAAGAGGCAATTGGCGACGAACGATTTGCTGATGGAGCCAATTTCAAATAGTTGATCCGCGTTGACGGCGACTTTTTCGTCCAGATCGCTGAAACCATACGTCGCGACGCGCTGAACGCCATCGCGATCCGCCATGACCAGAGTCATTCCCGGCGCATTCATGGCTCGCATGTACTGCTCGACAAAAGTGTCGAGCGGGCCGAAGCAGCTTGCGTATTTGCTGGTGGTGTCTCGAGTGGGGGACTCGACGACGTAAAACCGCGCCGCTGCCGCGACGGCTAGAGTCTGCGCGCTTCGACTCATGAATTCTCTGCGATTCAAGGAATGCATCACGAAATTTCCTCTCCTGGAAGATCACGCGCGTCAGAGCCGCTGAATGTGCTGAAGCGCCGGTCGGACGTCATCTCAAGTTGCGTGCTGCCTGGCGCCTTCACGCGGAGCGAATTCTAGCGGCTGTTCACCAATCTGTCGCTCGTGGCATTCGCCGTCCAGTTGCGTTGGCGCACGGTCAAACGCTCGATGAGGTCGCGCTTTACCGTGTATCCGAGACCCGGATTTTCGGGCACGCGAATCGTGCCCTGCGGCGAAACGGTCACGGCGGGCTCAATAATATCCTCGCGCCAGTACCTGGCGCTCGCGGAAACGTCGCCCGGCAGAGTGAAACCGGGGAGCGCAGACATAGCGATGTTATGCGCGCGTCCTATACCCGACTCAAGCATGCCGCCGCACCACGCCGGAACGTTGGTCTCGCGGCACAACTCCTGAACGCGGCGCGCCTCGGTGTGCCCTCCGACTCGGCCCAGCTTGATGTTCATGATCCTGCATGCGTGCAGTTCGATAGCAGCAAGCGCGTGGCCGGCATTCTGAATACACTCATCAAGACATATCGCTGTTCGCAGCTGCGCCTGAAGCTTGGCATGCGAGTAGATATCGTCCCAGTCCAGCGGCTGCTCCACCATCAGCAAGTCGAACTCATCGAGCTTTTTCAAGTGATCGGCATCTTCGAGCCGGTATGCTGAGTTGGCGTCCACGGAGAGCCGGATTTGCGGATGCGCTTTGCGCACCGCTCTTACGTATTCCAAATCTTTGTCGGGCTTGATCTTGAGCTTGATCCGCTGATATCCGGCGCGGACTTCCTCATCTACTTGCTTTACGAGCGCAGCCGGATTCTCCCGGATTCCGAGCGAGACGCCGCAGGGAATCTCGCTGAACGTTCCACCGAGAAGTTTTGTGAGCGGGACGCCTTTCAGTTGCGCTTCCGCGTCCCAGAGGGCATTTTCCACGCCGGCCTTTGCCATCTGATGGCCGCGAATGTGCGCCACGACCGCGGGGAAGTCGTCGGCCTTTTCAAGTTCCATTCCTGGAAGGAGAGGCGCGATGAAGTCCGAGATGATTAGCCAAGCCGTGTCGGTGGTTTCCGAGTTGTAGCCCGGAACTTCGCCGGCGGTCACCTCGCCCCAACCACTCACGCCGTCCGCGACCGCCTCGACCAGAATGATTCTGCGGTCGTGAACCGCGCCGAAACTCGTCGCAAACGGCGCAACGAGACGCATGTGGATTTCGCGCAGCGCGATGGATTCAATTCTCACTGAGGCTGGCTGTCCCCATCTACCGGGTTAAGGTTCTACTGCGTGGCGCCGGTGTCTCCTGTCCATCCCTGCCCGCGAAGGGCGCGGCCGGCGGTGACGCCCGTCAATTTGCCGTGATCGAATTCAAGCTGGCCGTTCACAAATACGTAGTCAACTCCAGTCGATAGCTCCGTGGGCTTTTCGTAGGTCGCGTGATCGATGATGGTGGCCGGATCGAAGATGGTGATGTCGGCGAAAAAGCCTGTCTTCAGCAGCCCGCGATTCGCCAGATGCTCTCGCTGAGCCGGCATCGAAGTGATCTTGCGAATGGCGTCCTCGAGCGGCAGCAATTTCAGATCGCGGACGTAATGCCCAAGAAATCGCGGCATCGAGCCGAAAGCCCGCGGATGCGAGCGCGGTTCGAAAAGTGGGCCATCCAGAGACAGCTCGTTGGCATCGAGCCCGATGGAAGTCCAGCGCTGCTTCAGGCCGTACTGCAGATCTTCTTCGCTGGCGATGAAATAAATTGCGCCCGTTTGGGCGTTGTCGCCGATGACCAGATCCATCAGCGCGTCGAGTTCGCTCTTTTTTTC
>DASPVY010000282.1:0-3735 GCA_035622115.1 Candidatus Acidiferrales bacterium | reverse complement strand
CGCCAACCTCAATTTATTCTGGGAGCACGGGCGCAAGTCCGCCATGCCCGAGACCGCGGCGTTCAAGCGCCAGCTTTCCGAGCTGTTGCAGATTTCGCTGACGCGCGCGAAATTCACGCAGAACATCGAAGTGGATCTGCTGCATCGCGTGGCCATCCTGAAATTTCTGCTCGCCGAAATCAACAGCCAATTCTCGAGCCTCATCGTCGAATGCAAGGAGTGGATTCATTCGCGGGGCCCTCACTTCGAACATGGCGAGCAGGCCCACGTGATGCGCGCCCGCATCGCCGAACTGCAGGCCAACCGCAAGAACGTCTATCGCAGCGTGGGCCAGCTTTTGTTTCAGATTTTTCGGGACCTTGACGAAACGACGATCACGAAATCGCGGCGCGCTCTCTTCGGCGACGACTTCAGTGGCACATACGATCTGTTCCGGAATCGCCTTTTGTTCGTCGAGGACGGAAACGACGACTTCATCTTTCTCGAGAACTACGTTCTGCTGGGCAATTTCAGCCGCGACCCCGATCGCTTTGAAGTGTTCGACGAGCTGCTTCTTCAACTCGTCCGCGATTTCGTGCTCGTCGACGACAACGCCGAAGAATTAAGCCGCACGCAACAGTCCCACGACGAACTGATGGGACAGGCGCAATCCATGCGCGCCGAGCTGGTTCGCCTCGAGGAAGAACAAGAGGATTTGCGCCGCAAGATGGAAAGCGGCGGCGACGCCTTCCACTGGCCCTGGAAGCGCCGTGGGGCTTCGCCCGAAACGCAGATGTCGGCGAACGAGCTGAAAGCTCGGATCGACGATCTCGAGCAGAAACTTCAGGACGCGGCGCCCTCGATCGAGTCTACACGGCAGCGAATGGAATTTCTTTCCGACGAATTTCGCGGCCGCATCGGGAATTACCTGAACGATCCGCAAAATATTCGCCGCTTGTTCGATCCACGCGCCACGCTTGACGAGGACGATGCGCCGCCCGAAGCGCGCGAGCGGCTTCTCAACGAATGGGTCCGCCGCCTGAAAGCCATCGACCTGCTCACTCACGTTCTGGCGGGCTATGAAGCGCGCAGAATTTACGCCGATTATTGTCCGCCGGTCCATTTGCAGCAGCTCAAGAAGGCGCTCGTGATTCGCGAAGAGCAGAAACGCGTCGCGCGAATTCTCGAGCAGTTTCCCGCCCGAAAATTCTCGCTGAAAGGGATGGAAGATGCCGTGCGCGCGATTGAGCGGGTCACCCCGGAAGACGCGCGCGCCGCGGCGCTGCGTTTCGCCGAGGATCTCGCTCGACTCCGGCGTGACCGCCGAAATTATCTGCACATCTGCGGCTGGATGGAGCGAATCAATCTCGTTCACTCCGAGCATGCTCGCGAGCTGTCTCGCATCAATAAC
The DNA here is from genome assembly GCA_035622115.1 of Candidatus Acidiferrales bacterium. Taxonomy (GTDB): domain Bacteria; phylum Acidobacteriota; class Terriglobia; order Acidiferrales; family UBA7541; genus Palsa-147. Next base: position 2,345 of record DASPVY010000282.1, on the reverse strand, counting down.
AGCTTGTACGAACTTGTCCTGCCATCGGAAGCGCGCAAAGAAGCGGATGCCGTCGTTTCCCACGTGGTCATTAAAGCCGATGTTCGCGGATCCACCGGCATCACCAAAGATCTGCTCGCGCGCGGTCTCAATCCGGCTTCCCACTTCAGCATGAACTTACACGAGCCGGTGAAACGCCTTCTCAGCCGCCACGGCGCTTCGACGGTTTTCATTGAAGGCGACGCGATCATTCTCGCCATCTACGAAACCGAATCTACTCGCGAGACTCAGCATGCCGTTGCTAAAGCCTGCGTCCTGGCTCGTGAGATTCTCGCCGCCACCCAGGCCTACAACATTCGCGCCGAAGCGGGCGGGCTGCCGCGTCTCGAACTCGGGCTGGGAGTTGCTTTCCAGAATTCGGCGCCCTCGATCTGGATGGACGGCGACTCGCGCATCATGATTTCGAAGGCCTTAAACCTCTCCGATCGCCTTTCGAGCTGCGCCAAAATGGCTCGGCGGCTCTTCGCGCAGAACCCCTCGCCGTTCAATGTTTTTCTCGCGCAGACGCTCATGGAAGATGCCGCGGAAGACGAAGGCGAAGAGTTGTTGGTGCGCTACAACTTGAACGGGGTCGAACTCAACGAGGATGGATTTCAAAAGCTTTCGCGCGAAATTTCGCTGGCCCCCATGGCCGGATCGTTTACGCTCCCATGGGGCAAAGAACGCGTTCAGCTTTACTTCGGGGAACTTCCCATCGCCGGCGTTCTGGAGTCAATCGTGGTTCGCAAGGGCGCCGTGCGGCAATTGCTCCCGGGCGGCAAAATCGGCTTGCCGGGCCCGCGAGCGTACTACGAAGTCTGCACGCATCCGCGCCTCCTCGAAATTGCACGCAAAAAAATCGCCGAAGAAACAGCCCCCAAGTGAATTAGCCGCGGGGCCTTCGCCGGCACTCGCCGTTCATGGCAATCCTAGACCTGCGCTATCCCCTTCATTTTTAGTTTGTTAGCCGATATTTTCCGAGTATTCATCCGCCTGTCATCCCCTTGTCATCGTCCATTCACATTTCGACGTTAGTGTCCCGTGGATTGCAAACCCCCTGAGGTTCTTATGGCTGATCAACAAGCGATGCTCAGCGCGCCTGTAATTGTGCCCCCGCCGACTCTCCTGGAGCAAAAACTCAAGAAATCATCGCCCGGCCGGCTAGGGATGCTCATTTTCGGCTTGGTGCTCCTCGGCGGGCTCATTTTCATCGGAAATCGCCTTCTTTCGGATTTGGCGGGCGTTCACGTTACGTCGGCGTGGCCTTACATATTGCTGGCCTTGGCGCTGCTCATTGCCCTCGCCTTCGAATTTGTGAATGGCTTCCACGATACGGCCAATGCGGTCGCCACCGTAATCTACACGCATTCGATGGAGCCGCATGTCGCTGTGGTCTACTCGGGCATCTGGAATCTGATCGGCGTTCTGTTGTCCTCCGGAGCGGTGGCATTCGCGGTTGTATCGCTTTTGCCGGTTGAGTTGATATTGCAGGTCGGCCGTGGAGCGGGCTTCGCCATGGTCTTTGCGCTCTTGGTTTCGGCTATCATCTGGAATCTCGGCACCTGGTGGTTCGGGCTGCCCGCTTCCAGTTCGCACACCCTCATCGGCTCGATCATCGGAGTGGGCCTCGCGAATCAACTGATGGCAGTGAAGACGGGCACCAGCGGCGTGGATTGGGGTCAGGCTGCCAATGTTTTTCGCTCGCTGCTGATTTCGCCTGTCGTCGGATTTGCCTGCGCCGCGCTCCTGCTCCTCGTCGCCAAGAAATTGATCAAGGATCCGCGGCTCTACAAAGCCCCCGAGGGCGATGCGCCTCCTCCGTTCTGGATCCGCGGTCTGCTCATCCTCACTTGCACCGGCGTCAGCTTCGCCCACGGCTCCAACGATGGCCAGAAGGGCATGGGCCTGATCATGCTCATTCTCATCGGCACCGTGCCCACCGCTTACGCTTTGAATCACGCCGTTGGAATCAATCAGGTCCAGGATTTCGCTGCGGTTTCGGAGCAGGCCATCCAGGCCGTAAGCCATTATATCGACCCCAACGCCGTCGTCGGCGACACGCGCGATGAAGTCACTGCTTACATCCGCACCCGCGAATTCAAGCCCAGCACCATGCTCGCCATGCAGCAGCTGATGGGCGATATTGAGCATGAAGTGATTCTCTACAAGGCCCTCGCCAAAGTTCCGGCTGACCGCCAGGCCAACGTCCGCAACGATATGTACGTCATCAGCGAAGCGCTGCGGCTTATGCAAAAGTCCGGCAAGCCGGCTCTCGCGCCAAGCGATACAGCCGCGCTCGCCAATTACAAAAAGCATCTCGATCTCGC
>DASPVY010000281.1:0-2485 GCA_035622115.1 Candidatus Acidiferrales bacterium | reverse complement strand
GGCCACGGAGATCGTCGCCGAGCCGGTTGCTGCGCTCGGCCTCGAAGCGACGCTTGACGACATGGCCGCAATCATTCACGCGCATCCCACGGTTTGGGAAGCGATGGGCGATGCATTCAATGCCGTGCGCGGCCTGAGCATTAATGCGTAGTGAGGAATAGCATACCGGTCAAAACGGTGCGCGCGGGCGAGCGAACATTCGACGAAATGAAATCTTCCAAACAACGCGGATCCAGCGAATGTTGGGTGATTGATCTCGGACGCATCGCTTATGAGCCCGCATGCCGGATTCAGCGCCGCTTTGTGGACGCGCGAAAGGCGGACGCGATTCCGGACGTGCTGCTTCTTTGCGACCATCCGCACGTCATCACGCTGGGCCGCAACGGAAAAGCCGCGAATCTGCGGGCATCCGATCGCGTCCTGCAACAGATGGGCGTGGAATTTCATTCCACCGATCGTGGCGGCGATATCACCTACCACGGCCCGGGACAAATTGTCGGCTATCCGATTCTCGATCTCGCATCCCATCGCCGCGATGTCCGCTGGTACGTGGACCGGCTCGAGGAGACCCTGATTCGCGCCACGCGAGAATTCGGCGTCGAGGCACGGCGCATTGAGGGCTGGCACGGAATCTGGGTGGACACGCCGGCCGGGCCGGAAAAGCTCGCGGCGCTGGGGGTACATCTCAGCCGCTGGGTGACGTCGCACGGCTTCGCCTACAACGTCTCAACCGATCTGCGCTACTTCGATCTGATCGTGCCGTGCGGCATTTCGGGCAGGCGCGCGACATCACTTGAGAAACTGCTCGGTCGAGAAGTGCATGTACCGGCGGCGCGCGAAGAAATCGTGCGCCAGTTTGGCGAAGTTTTCAGCCGCGAAATGATTTCCATGCCGCGCCGCGACTTTGAAGAAATGTCGTTCGGGGTTGATGCGAGCGACGAAACATCGCCAGAATTTTCGGCGCTGCACGCTCGATAATTCAAGATTGTAGGAGGGGCTGCTTGCCGCGCCCCTTCTGGCGCAACGGAGTAACAGATGAGTCCTTCGTCCAACGGTTCCGCAACGAAGAGCGTGACGCGGCAGGAATGCCTCGACCTGTACTACTTCATGCGGCTCAACCGCGCGGTCGAGGACCAGATGACCAAGCTCTTCCGCCAGAACAAGATCGTTGGCGGCCTGTATGCCAGTCTCGGCCAGGAAGCGATTTCCGTGGGCACTGCGTACGCGCTCGAAAAGCGCGACTGGATCGCGCCGATGATTCGCAATATCGGCGCGCTGCTGGTGAAGGGAGTGCCGCCGCGCGATATTTTCACCCAGCACATGGCGAAATTCACGTCGCCGACGCAGGGCAAGGACGGCACGAGCCACTTCGGCGATCTGAAGAACTTGCACATCGTCTCGCCGATTTCGATGCTCGGTGATTTGATTCCGGTGATGACAGGCGTGGCGATGGCGGGGCGCTATCTCGGCCAGAACATCGTGACCATGACGTGGATCGGCGATGGCGGCAGCTCGACCGGCGCGTTTCACGAGGGACTCAACCTCGCCGCGACGCAGCGCGCGCCGTTTGTCCTGGTCCTCGAAAATAATCAATGGGCGTATTCGACGCCGGTCAGCCGCCAGGTGCCCGTGCGTGATCTCGCCGAGCGCGGCCGCGCGTACGGCATCACCTCAGTGAGCGTGGACGGCAACGACGCCGTCGCCGTTTTTACCGCGGCGCGCAACGCTGTGGCGCAGTGCCGCGCCGGCAACGGCCCTGTCTTGATTGAAGCGAAAACGATGCGGATGAAGGGCCACGCCCAGCACGATCCCGCCGAGTATGTCCCGAAGGAAATGCGCGCGTACTGGGAAGCGCGCGACCCGATTGCCCGCTTCGAGAGGTACCTGACCGAAAACAAGATTTGGGACGCGAAGTCGAAACAGGAAATCGAATCGCGCATCGACGCCTTGATCAAGAAGGATCTCGAATTCGCCGAAAATTCGCCGATGCCTCCGCCGGAACTGGCCGAGCAGGGCGTTTTTTGCGAAGGGTGTCATACGATTGAAGCCGATTGGCACCGCCCCAAGACGGAAGTGACGCCGCCGAAGTCGAGCGTGGAAGCGGCCTGGACGGTGAAAGACTTCGGTGGAATCGAGGCTTCCGTGGCGAGCGGGAATGGCGCGAGTGCGCCGCCCGCGGCAAAGCCGGCGCATCCGTCCTCCGCGCCGAAGAAAGCTGCCGCGCTGGCCGCGCGCCGTCCCTTTGGCAGAGGACCCAAGGGCAAAAGGGGAGGCCGCTGACCATGGCTCCCGTTACGATGCTCGAGGGAATCCGCCAGGCGATTTTCGAAGAGATGGACCGCGATCCCGCGGTCGTTGCCCTGGGCGAAGACATCGGCGTCTATGGCGGCGCATTCAAAGTGACCGAAGGACTGCTCGAACGCTTCGGCCGCGAGCGCGTGATCGAAACGCCGATCAGCGAGACGGCCATCGTCGGCGCGGCCTG
>DASPVY010000280.1:0-3765 GCA_035622115.1 Candidatus Acidiferrales bacterium | reverse complement strand
GGCCAACCTGCAACTCGCCCGATCCACGAGCCGTGCGCGTGAATTTGCCATACGCGCGGCGCTGGGCGCAAGCCAGCTACGCGTGATCCGTCAACTTTTGACCGAAAGCATTTTGCTCGGACTCGCGGGCGGCGGAATCGGGCTGGTCCTCGCGCAATGGGTCACTCGCGCGGCGTTGGCGGTCCTGCCCGAGGCGTTGCCGCGAGCCGAGGGAGTCGCAATCGATGGCCGTGTGCTTCTATTTACTCTCGCTGCGTCGATATTGTCCGGCGTGGTTTTCGGAATGGCGCCGGCGCTGAAAACCTCGCAGCCAAACGTTCAAGAAATTCTGAAAGAAGGCGGCCGTGGAGTTAGCGGCGCAAGGCACCGGGCGCAGGGCGTTTTCGTCGTGATCGAGATGGCCCTGGCGCTGATTTTGCTGGTGAGTGCGGGTCTGATGATTCGGAGCCTCGTGGATTTGTGGCGAGTCAATCCGGGATTCGATCCGAGCAATGTTCTGATCTTTCGCATTTCGCTTTCGCCGTCACAGGGAGGGAACGCGGCGACGGCCAGAAGCGCGCTGCGTCAGGCGGAGAGCGCGGCTCTGGCTGTTCCCGGGGTCGCAGCCGCTTCGATTACAGGCGGGGGGATTCCAATGCAGGGCGACAACGAGATGCCGTTCTGGCTCGAGGGCCAGCCCAAGCCCGCGAACACCAGCGAAATGAAGCCAACACTGTTTTATTTTTCGGCTCCGGGCTACCTGAAAGCGATGGGAATTCATCTCGAGCGCGGCCGGTTTCTGGAACCGAGCGATGACGAACATTCACAGAAAGTGGTCGTAATCGACGACATGTTCGCAAAAGAATATTTCCCGGGACAGGACCCCATCGGCAAGCAAATCAACATCGGAGTCGTCGAAATGCATTTGCAGGTGGTGGGAATCGTAGGCCATATGAAGCACTGGGGGCTCGATACGGACGCGCAAAACACCATTCAAGCCCAGGCCTACATGCCGCTGCTGCAAATTCCGGATCAGTTTTTCGCTGGTCCGCCGAGCGCCATGATGGTCGTGCGCACAAAGGTTGCGCCCGCAACGATGATCGGGCCGATTCGCAAGGCGATCGAAGGACTGAACAGTGAAAACGTGATGTACGGCGCAGAGACAATGGAAAGCATCATCTCGGAATCGATGGCCGCGCGGCGATTTTCCATGATTTTGCTGGGCGTCTTTGCTGCGTTGGCGCTGTTGCTTTCAAGCATCGGCATCTTCGGCGTACTTTCGTACGTTGTGAGCCAGCGGACGCACGAGATCGGGATCCGGATCGCGCTGGGAGCGCAGCGTCGTGACGTCCTGCGGCTGATGATGGGGGACGGTATGAAGCTGACGCTGACCGGCGTTGGCATCGGGCTTGTGTCGGCGCTGCTGGCGACCCGGCTGATGACGAAAATGCTGTTTGGCGTGAGCGCCACCGACCCGGTAACGTTTGCCGGCGTGGCCGCCGTCTTGACCGGAGTTGCGCTGCTGGCGTGCTATTTGCCCACGCGGCGCGCCATGCGCGTGGATCCGATCGTCGCGCTGCGATACGAATAGATTGCCCGAGCTGGAGAAAAAATGGGAACGCTGCTGCAGGACTTGAAATATGAGTAAGCGGCGAGTGTAAGCGAAAGGATGGGTGCGTCTTGATTCGAATGGTGGATGTCGAGAAATCCTACGACTCGGGAGCGGGCAAGACCTGGGTGCTCCGCCGCATCAATCTCGAAGTTGACGAACGCGATTTCATCACGATTATGGGCCCTTCCGGCGCCGGCAAATCGACTCTGATGGGCATCATCGGAATGCTCGACGGTGCGTGGAAGGGCGAGTACCAACTGCTCGAGAACGCCGTGCACAAGCTCGATAACCGCCGCCGCGTCGAGCTCCACAAGAAATACATCGGTTTCGTGTTTCAGCAGTATCACCTGCTCGATAATCTCACCGTCGCGGAAAATCTCGACTTGCCGCTTTCCTACCGCGACATCAAGAAATCGGAGCGGGATTCGATGGTCGCCGACGCTCTCGACCGCTTTCAGATCGTCGGAAAAAAGGACCTCTTCCCGAATCAGCTCTCGGGCGGCCAGCAGCAACTCGTTGCCGTGGCCCGCGCGGTGATTGGAAATCCGAAGCTCATTCTGGCGGACGAGCCGACCGGCAGCCTGCATTCGAGCCAGGGCAAAATGATCATGGACCTGCTGAAAGGCCTGAACGAGGCGGGTACGACGATCATTCAGGTGACTCACAACGAAAATTGGGCGGCCTACGGCAATCGCATCGTTCAGCTTGCCGACGGCTGGATCGTGAGCGGCCAGACGAAAGCGGGAGTCGCGCACAGTTAGGCAATCAGACGAGGCCACAATCCATTTTGACGAACGGGGCGTATTTCGATACGGAGGAACACACATGGCCGATGAACTTTTTCGCGAAGTCCTGAATGGCTCTCTCGACCCGGAACACGTTCGAAAAATGCGTGACGATGGCTGGTCGCCGCGGGCAATTGAATGGCAGCGCGCGGCTCGGGAAACGTCCGAAACCAAGGCGCCTCAAGCCGACATTCCATTCGGTCTGCGCATTGCCGCCGATTGCACGCGGCTGGAAGAAAATCCCGCGGAGATGCGCATCCTCTTTGTGATGATGGAAATGGTGGTGCAAGACGCGTCGCTCACGCGCATGGCCGACGAGCTGAACCGCCGGGGCTACAAGACCCGCGACGCCAGCGATTGGACTCCGCTCAAGGTCTACAACGTGTTTCCACGGCTGGTCGAGGTTTCGCCGCGCATATTCTCGGACCAAGCCTGGACGTCGCGGCCAATTCAGTCCTCGCGCGTCCCGTGGAATTCGTAGAGGCTGCTATGCCGGCCGTCCGGGTTCGTTCGAATACTGTCGCTGTGGAACCCGAATCCCTGCCGGGAGAAGTCGAGGGGCTGGCGCGAGAAATCCAGGAGAAGCTGCGAGGCCTCGCCGACAAAAATACAGAGGAGATTCGCGCGGTGCGGCGCGAATTTTCGAAGCGCCTTCAGAACGCGCCGCCCCAGGTCGTGAAAGAGCTGGCCACGTTGCTCCTCGAATTGCCGGGTATCGAGTACCGATTTTTCGGCTGCGAGCTGATTCACTATCACCAGAGCGCGCTCCACAAGCTGAATTCGCGGGAGCTGGAGCAGTTGGGCCGCGGAATTGCCAGTTGGCCGGCGGCGGACTGCTTTGGAATCTTTCTCGCCGGTCCCCTGTGGAGAGAGCGTCGCATCCCGTCGAGCCTGATCCGCGGCTGGGCGCGCTCCACAGATCGTTGGTGGCGCCGGATTGCATTGGTGAGCACGGTCCCGCTGAACAGCAAAGCGCGGGGCGGAGAAGGCGACGCGCGCCGCACGCTTCAAGTTTGCCGGATCCTCGAGCGTGACCGTGATGCGACGGTGGTGAAGGCGCTGTCATGGGCGCTGCGCGATCTGGCCAAGCGGCAGCCTCGCGCTGTGCGCGCTTATCTCGCAGAACGCGGCGCCGCTCTTTCGCCGCTCGTCGTCCGCGAAGTCAGGAACAAGTTGGAGACCGGGCGAAAAAATCCAGGCCGCAGGACGAAACGAAAGTAGGTGCTCGCGGAAGCAGTCTCGACTGTACGGCCCGGCTTACTATCGAAATTGCCACCTCCTAATCGAGCAGTAATTATAGAATTAGAGCCCCGGCGGATTCGGGAGGGGCCGCGAAATGGAGACGCTTTGGCAAGACATTCGATTTGGCGCGCGGATGCTGCTCCGCAA
>DASPVY010000279.1:0-4752 GCA_035622115.1 Candidatus Acidiferrales bacterium | reverse complement strand
TGCAGGCCGGTTCCGACGCCGCCTTTGAATGGCTCGTAACTTATTACCACGCTTCAGTTTACAACCTTATTTACGGCATTCTATCCGACGCGGCCGACGCCAGCGATGTGACCCAGGAGGTCTTCCTGCGCGCGTTTCGAGGCATTGGCGGATTCCGGCGTGGCAGTTCGCTGAAAACCTGGCTGTACCGCATCTCGGTTCGCGAGGCGCTGAATCACCGCCGATGGTGCTGGCGCCACCACAGAAATCAAATATCGATTGACGACGACGCGAACGGAACCGCTCCGGCGCTGGATCCTGCGGATCTGGATGCGACGCCGTTCGAGAAACTGGCGACGCGCGAGGAGCAAGCGGCCGTTCGCAGGGCGCTGGAGTCGGTCCCGGAAGTTTTTCGCAGCGCCGTGATTCTGCGCGATCTGGAAGGGCTCTCGTACGAAGAGGTCAGCGAGGTTTTGGACGTCTCCGTCGGAACCGTGAAATCGCGAATCCTGAGGGGACGGCGCGCTCTCCGCGAGCTGCTCGATCCGCTTCTCCACGCAACGAAAACCTCGAAATCGGGCGAAACACCGGAAGAACGCGATTCGGGCCATGTAAACCGCGCGTCATCACGAGTGAACTTCGTGCCTTCTCGGCATCCCTCCACGCATTTAGATGCACCGCCCCTGCTGATGGCGCGACGGGCGCGAGGAGGCGCGCGATGAGCTGCACACGAGTGGAGCGTCTGCTCGCCGGCTATCTGGACGAGGCGATTCCTCCGATCGAGCGTGCATTCGTGCGAGAGCATCTGAGCGCTTGCGCGAGTTGCCGGCAACAATTGGAAGGCTATCGGCGTTTGGCGGTCTGCCTCGCGAACGTGCGTCCGGCTGAAGCCCCGGCGGACTTGGCGCTGCGCATCCGGGAGAAAGCTGCAACCTCGCGAGCGCGAGTGAGCTGGCCTGTGAGAGCGTGGCGGCGGGCGATGCTCGTGTCGCAGAACATTGTCGAGCCGATGGCGCTGCCCGCAACGGGCGGCATCCTGACGGCAATGGTGGCGTTTTTATTCGCGGTCCAGGGAATTTTGATGGGCGTACCACACGGCGTCATCGTGGACGACTTGCCGACAAGCCTGATGCAGCCTGCGCGACTCGAGAGTCTCGCGCCATTTCCGATGACCGGAATCACGGCGGGCCCCGAAGATGACGGCGTGTTGATTCTCGAAGCGACGATAAATGAACAGGGGCAAGTGGTGAGCTACAACATCATTGCGGGCCCAAACAACCTCGCGCTTCGACGCCAACTGGATCAGATGCTGCTTTTCTCGCGATTCAGCCCGCAGTTGAGCTTCGGCCGACCGACACCGGGTGGCCGCGTGGTCCTGAACTGGGTCTTGGTCCGCGGATAGCTACTTACAGGCGCGCGATTCTTGGGCATTTGAGCCGGGATTTTTGACGCCGGCGAAGCTGCGTACCTTTCTTGACTCCCTTCAATCGACTCGATAAAGTTTGAGCTGGCTGGACCCAGCGGGTGTGGTCTGGGCCGTGAACCCGGCACCGCTTCAGGACACCGCGCTTACGAGAACCACACGACTCAGCCGAAAAGGAGCCCGGCAATTCGCATTTTGAGTTGGCAGTCATACCTGACCGCTGCTGCGGCGGCGCTGGTGATTTGCGCGTCGGCTAGGACGGCCTCGCCGCAGAACATTCCCGAGAGCGGAATTACGGTCGAAAGCAACCCGCAATTATTCTCGGTGATGTGCGCGCTGGTCGCGTCGGGATTCGAAGCCAACACGGTCGATCCGATCGAATTTCCGGAACGCGCGGCGCTGCGCCAAAGACTCGAGCAGCAGCAAGGGCCGGCCAGTGATGCTTTGCGGAAGTTTTATCATGATCACGCGCTCATCGATCCCGGAGAAATGCTCTCGCGGTATGTTTCTTTCGGACTGGTAATCGGCCCGCCGCCGCATTTTGTCTTTCAGCTCGATCGCGAGTTGCTCCCTCCCGATGTTCTGACGCTTGAGGGATTCGATCAAGTTCTTACGAACTTTTATCGCGAAGCGCGTCTGGACCGCGAATGGCAGCGCGTTTCGAAGGAATACGATCAAGAGGTGGAGCGGTACGAACCCGTGGTACAGAAAACGGTGTTCGTTGTTTCGGGTTATCTCCGCGAGCTGATGCAGCCGACGCACGGCCGGACGTTCAGCGTGTACGTGGAACCGCTGACCGGCAGCCGGATCAACTTTCGAAACTACGGCGATCACTACGCGATCGTGGTCGGCTCGCAAACGCAGATTCCGGTTGACGATATCCGTCACGCGTACCTGCATTTCATGATCGATCCGATGGTGCTGGCGTCGCGGGCGGAAATTGACAAGAAGCGCGATCTGGGCGAAATCGCCGCGCAGGCCCCGCTGCTGCCGGTGGAATATCACCAGGAATTTTTTGCGCTGTTCGACGAATGCGCGGTCCGCGCCATCGAGCTGAGAGTGAAGAAACTTTCGCCCGTCGAGCAGGAAGCGGCCATAGCGGAGGACGATCGCGAGGGCTTAATCCTCGTCCGGCCGATCATGAAGGAATTGAAATTATTCGAAAAAGAAGGCCCGGCGATGCACTATTATTTCCCGGACCTCGTTAAGGGGATTGACGTTGACGACGAGAAGGACCGGCTGAAGGACATCAAGTTTGCGACGGCGGCGCCCGTGAAGGCCACGCCGGATAACACACACGTGGCGGCCGCGGCGCCGGCAGAAGATTTGGAGAAGGACCTCACCAACGGAGAGCGGGAGATTGCCCGGCAGAACGGCCCGGCGGCGCAGGCGATTTTCGAGAAGATACTTGTGAATCATCCGGGCCAGCCGCGGGCGATGTTCGGTCTGGCGTTAGCGACCGTGCTTCAGGGAAGGGCGACGCAAGCGCAGAAGATGTTCGAACAAATTGTTTCGAGCGCCGGAACGGCGGGAAGTCCGGCGGTGGATCCGGCGACGCTGGCATGGTCGCACGTGTACCTGGGCCGGATTCACGATCTGCAAGGAGACCGGGATTTGGCGTTGACGGAATACGACGACGCTCTGACGGTGAAGGGCGCGCCTGATACCGCGCGGACAGCGGCGCAGCACGGGCAATCCGCGCCATATAACCCGCAAGGTGCCGGAGCGAAGCAGTGAGCAACGAAGGACGAGTGCGGAAGACGCCGGGAAGCGTCACCGAGCTCTTGGCGACCGAGTCAAACTCGCAAGGAGGAACCATGAGGAATTTATTGCTGGGAATCGGAGCGGCATTTTGCGCACTAGCGATTGGCCTCGGCACAGCGACACCGGCTTGCGCACAAAGCAATCAGCAACCGCCAGCGCCGAGTCAGCAAAGCGATCAGCAGAAACCGGCGACCGGGAGCCAAGCTCCGGCGCAAAATCCGCCCGCGGAAGCCCCAAAGTTGAATCCGCAAGAGGAGGCTGACTACAAGGCATTTTCCGCGCTGAAGCCAGATGCTGCCGACGATCAGATCAAACTCGGCGAGGCTTTCGTTCAGAAGTATCCGCAGAGCCGGTACGATGAATCCGTCTACGCTCGGCTCACGCAGGCGTACTACCAAAAGCAAGACATTCCGAAAATGACCGCTGCGGGCGATAAAGCTTTGGCGCTGAATCCCGACGACGTATCCGTTCTGGTGCAGTTGGGATTTGTGGCCCCGCATTTCTCAGATCCAAATGACATGGATAACGAGCGCAAAATGCAGAAGGCAGAGCAGGAACTCAAGCACGCGCTTGAACTTTTGCCCACGATGTCGAAACCCGCGAATCTAGCCGATGCGGATTTCGAAAAAGCGAAGGCGTCAGCCAGCGAGCAGGCGCACAGCGGCCTGGGCCTGGTGTATTTCCGCGAAGGCAAATTCGATCTATCGGTCGACGAATTCAAGCTGGTAACAAACGTGCCAAACCCCGATCCGACCGACTTGTACGTCATGGGAGTTGACTATCAACAACTGAAGCGCTTCAGCGAAGCCGCGGATGCGTACGCGAAATGCGCCAGCGCTTCCGGTCCTTTGCAGGCCCGATGCAAGCAGCGCGGGGATCAAGCGAAGCAACAGGCGGCGGCAGCGCCACCCGCGGCAAAGCCATAGCCGCTCGTTATCCGTGCGGTTGACCGAGGAGCGAGGAATGACCGTCGAGGAATTAACCCAGTTCGAGCTGACGCTCGGCCATCATTTCGAGAGGCCGGAATGGCTCGAACAGGCGTTGACGCACCGTTCCGCGCGCCAGAGCGAGATCGCGCCGCCTCCGGATGACAATGACCGGTTGGAATTCCTGGGCGACCGTGTGATCGGATTGGTGGTCAGCGAATTTTTACTGCGGAATTTCGCGGAGTGGGACGCGGGTAAGCTCTCGAAGGCGCATTCCCGGCTGGTGAGCGGAGCTTCCATGCGAGCGGCCGCGGAATCGATCGGGATCGGGCGGCATCTCGTGCTGGGTCGCGGCGAGGAACTGACGGGCGGCCGGGAAAAGCAAAGCTTGCTTGCCGATGCATACGAAGCCGTGGTCGCGGCGATTTACATCGATGCGGGATTAAGCGCAGCCGCCGCGTTCATCCGCCGGACGCTTCTCGAGCCGGCGATGACCCGAGCCCAGGGGCAGCTGCACGTGTCCGATCACAAATCGGCGTTGCAGGAGTGGGTGCAGCAGCACGCGCTGGGCCGCGTCGAGTATCGCGTCTGGCGCGAGAGTGGCCCGGAACACAAAAAACTGTTCGAAGTTGAAGCGTGGCTCGATGGAAAGCGTCTGGC